>CALUOT010000007.1 GCA_944322355.1 uncultured Bacteroides sp.
TACAATGTGCGAGACTGGTTGACGGGCATCACCGGTACGAAGTTCAACCAAAACTTATACTACAACACCGGCAGTGGCACGGCCTGTTACAACGGGAACATCAGCAGCATGACGTGGAAAGCAGGCAGCGAGACCACCCAACGCGGATACAAGTTCGCGTATGACGGACTGAACCGACTCACCTCCGCTACCTATGGGGAAGGTACAAGCATCAGCAGCAATGCCAACCGTTTCACGGAGAAGGTGACAAGCTACGACAAGAACGGCAATATCAAGGCGTTGCAGCGTTATGGACAGACTTCGGCCAGTGCTTACGGTTTGATAGATAACTCGACTTACACATTGGATGGTAATCGGCCTACCCGTGTGGATGATGCGGTAAGTGCATCAGCCTATAATAACGGCTTTGAGTTTAAAGACGGAACTAAAACCGCTGATGAATATGATTATGACTATAATGGAAATTTAACAAAAGATTTAAACCGTGGTATAGACACCATTACATATAATTTCTTAAATTTGCCAAGCAAGGTCACGTTTAGTAACGGAAGTACTATCACTTATACGTATGCAGCCGATGGCACCAAGCTGAGGGTTGTACACACCATAGGCGGTACGACCACTACGACGGACTATTGCGGGAATGTGATCTATGAAAATGGTACCCAGAAGTATCTGCTTACCGATGAAGGGTATGTAGCACTGAATGAGAGCAACAAGTATTATTACTACCTGAAAGACCATCAGGGGAATAACCGAGTTGTTGTGGATAAAGATGGTGTCGTCAAAGAAACCAACCATTACTATCCATTTGGTGGGTTGTTTGCTTCAACTGCTTCGGCTCAACCTTACAAGTACAACGGGAAAGAGTTCGATTCGAAGAATGGTTTGAACTGGTATGACTATGGGGCGAGGATATATGATCCGGCGTTGGGGAGATTTACGACGGTGGATCCGATGGCAGAAGATTATAATGCAATCAGTGTTTACGCTTATTGCTTAAATAACCCAGTAAGATATGTGGATCCGTTTGGTATGCAATCTGATGATACCATTATAGATGGAGGTAGTATTCCGGAAATAATCATCAACGGTTCACGGGTTGCTCCACCCATATCAGGATTTTGGGGGAATCTGCAATACTTATTATTTGGCCGTAGCATGGAACTTCCTGTATACGGTATTGATATGCAAGGTAATCCTACGGGTACTATAATTGGTAGTTTGCGATTTGATATTAATAAGGATGGGTATATAAAAGGACTTACACCACAAAGTGGAATAGCACCTTTACCGTCTGTTGGAGCAATACAAATAAAAAATATAGCCCAATTATTGAAAGTTGCCAATCAGACTTCAAAAGCAGGTTTAACAGCGGTAGGACGTGCTTTACAAAAACATGGTGACCGAGTAGGAAGTGCTTTTCCAAAAGCTGTAGGAAATCCATCAGCAATTAATGTACAAGGAGAAAAAGTCTTAAAAGAAATACTAACAAATCCCAATGTGCAAAGAACAGTAAATGCAAATAATATAGGCCGTTATGGTGGCACTGTTGTTGATTACAAGATACCCAATGGGATAGGGGCTCGGTTTAATGCAGATGAGAGCAAATTTATAGGATTTTTAGAACCATAAAATAATAATAAAATGTTTGTTGATAATTACGAAATTCAAATAGCAAGTCCTTCCGATAGGGAATATTTAGTAGCTGAAATTTATCATAAACAATTATTTGTAGAGATAAATCAGGAATATGGATATTTGGAAATACAATTATATCCAAATACTAAAAATGCAGTTCGTTTGGATTTGGCCAAATTTATTAAAGTATTGAACATTGCAAAAACATATCTCCAAGCTAGAAATATAAATGTAATTCCTCTTAATAAGCTAACAATAAAAAAGAATAATGGCAAAACCCATTTTTTCAACGACAACAAGGAATTTGCTTTTATATCTGATGGTTTGATAGAAATATATGCGAACAAAAAGGAACTTTTGAAATTTCCATTAGAAAACTTCTTGGAAAAATTGAAGAACGTTTGAGTCTAATATTCTATAATTGAAAAAGCAATCCTTGTTTCAGTACAGTTTGATCCAAGGATTGCTTTTTTTTTACCTTCTTCCTTCAAGAGCAATGCCCCTGCATCCCACAACAACGACAGCCGTCCCTACACACAGGCCGTCTACGAGGCTTCCCCGCTGAACCGCCCCATCCAACAATACGGGGCGAATAATCATGGATTGAGCAGCCCCTGTTTCTCCAGTTCCTCGGCCACTACTTCCAGTTCAGCGTACCACGCTGCTCCAAACTTACGGATAAGCGGTTCCTTCAGAAACCGATAAATGGGTAGATTTTCTTTCTGTCCTAAAAGAACGGCAGCTTTGCAGACACTCCATCTATTGTAGTTTACTCCTTTGAAAGAACCGAAATCTTTTACCCGAATAGGATAGAGATGACAAGAAACAGGCTTGAGGAAATCGGTTTTCCCTTCGCGGAAGGCTTTTTCAATGGCGCAATAACAACAGCCTCGTTCATCGTAACAAGTGAATACGCAGTCTTTCCCGTTAACAATGGAGGTCACCAAGTCGCCTTCCTGATCAACGTAAGCCACGCCCTGCTTGTCGATGAGGGCACGGGCTTCGGGTGAAAGCTCGTCCCAGACAAGGGGCAACACTTCTTCCAACTTCTCTATCTCGTCCAGTTCTACCGGGGCGCCGGCATCGCCTTCGATGCAACAGGCGCCTTTACAGGCTTGCAAGTCGCAAAGGAACTTCTCTTTAAATACGTCGAGACTCACTACGACGTCACCTATCTGTACCATACTCATAGTCTGTATTTTCGTTTAATTTTCCATAAGTCTTTAACAGGAAGGCTATTTCTGCGGACAATGTTTGATCCAGGTCGTCCATTACTTTCTAGTTGGTATAGCCTTCCACCGAACCGACAAACATGATGAAGTCTGTTTGTTTCAACATGAAATGCTGTAGTTCGTTCATATTAGTCACCGCCACAAGTGACTGTTCCTGGGTTAGTCTGCTGACCGATTCTTTGATAATCTGATCTTTCCATCCGTAGTAAGACCGCACAGTGTTTTGCAACTCGTAGAGTCGGTTGTAGGTCCAAAGCAATTCCCTGAGCAATTGTTTGTTGGGAATATGTTGCATCAGCGAAGAATTTTTCAACACTTCCAGCGCATCGGACAGCACATACAAGGTTGACGTACTGGTGAAGAGCCGATTATATTTGCTAATCGTGTCTGCCGGGATGGCATCAAGGTTAAAGTTCTCTTTTAGCAAGATCTGACTCATCCGAATATCATTGCGGATATTGGAACTTACAATTTGCAAGGTTTCTTGGTTGTCCTGTAGTTCCTGTGCTATCAGCTGCATGACCGAACGGATTTCGTTCTGCCGGGCATGCTGCGACACCAAGTCGCTACCCCAGAAGGTGATGAGCACACCGATAACCACGGTACTGAGCTGACGAAAGTAATCGCTCAGGCGCCAACTCTTCAGGACTTCTTTCATTCGTTTGAAACATTTCATGGGAAAAATATCTTTTATGATATGGAGAACTTACATATCTACATCTATTACATAACAATCATCAACATATAAATTTGTACCTACATAAGCATGTATTTCAAATACAAAATAATGAGCTATAGCTGGAACCTGAATAGTATAGTCAAATTTCCGCCATTCACCTTTAGTGTCTGAGAACTCATCTATATCGTAACCACCACCACGAATGATATCAAGTGTTGCTTCATCATAGAAAGTATATAATATATCATTAGCTATATTTGATGTTCCATTTTCACGAAAATAGCAATACATACGTGCGCCTGTTCCTTCTATATAATCCATCCGATAATGAAAAACTATACGAATACGATGTCCTGGTGGTACTTCTACTTTCTGACTAATAAATGCTGTAACACCTGATTGTGGAGAACTTAATTTGGCGGAGTGCTGCCCTTCGTAAATAATGTCGCTTTCGCAAAATACACTTCCTTTATTGTCTTTTAAATACCAACCTGAAAGGTAATCTCCACCATCTTTGATATTAGATGACGGAAACCATACCCATTTTTCACAATTCCCATTTATTAGCAAATTCATGAGTTGTGTAAGTTTTTCCGATTCCTCTTGATTAACGTTTTCTGTTTGCGCCTCATTTCCAATTTCTTTTACACAAGATTGGTACAACAAAACGATAATAAAACAATATAAGTAACGCATAAAAAATAAAAAGGCTCTATCAGTTCTTGTATTACCCAAATTGATAGAGCCTAGCCACATTATAAAATAATTCAATTTAATCTTTTATCAAGTCCTTGCCTGTCATGTCAGCCGGTTGTGCCAGCCCCATGATGTGCAGGATAGACGGAGCTACATCGGCCAATACACCGTTTTCCACCTTGGCTTCTTTGTTGGTCGTGACATAAACAAAGGGAACCGGATTGAGTGAGTGTGCCGTATTGGGTGTACCGTCGGCGTTGAGGGCATGGTCGGCATTACCGTGGTCGGCAATGATGATGACTTCGTAATCATTGGCTTTAGCTGCTTCCACGGTATCCTTCACGCAGGCGTCAATAGCCACAACTGCTTTTTCGATGGCTTCGTATACACCGGTGTGACCCACCATGTCGCCATTGGCGTAGTTCACTACGATAAAGTCATACTTCTGTGTATGGATGGCTTCCACCAGCTTGTCCTTTACTTCGTAGGCGCTCATTTCCGGCTTCAGGTCGTAAGTAGCCACTTTGGGAGAGGGAACCAGAATACGGTCCTCGCCCTCGAACGGAGCTTCACGTCCGCCGTTGAAGAAGAACGTTACGTGAGCATATTTCTCCGTTTCGGCAATGTGCAGTTGCTTCTTGCCTTGCTTGCTGAGATATTCGCCCAACGTATCAGCCACGTTTTCCTTATCAAAAATGATATGTACACCTTTGAACGAAGCATCATACGGTGTCATGCAGTAATATTGCAGGCCGGGGATGGTCTTCATGCCTTGCTCGGGCATATCTTGTTGCGTAAGTACGATGGTCAGCTCCTTGGCACGGTCATTGCGATAGTTGAAGAAGATCACTACATCGCCTTCCTTGATGGTACCGTCGAAAGCACTGTTATTGATGGGCTTGATGAATTCGTCGGTCACCCCTTCGTCGTATGATTCTTGCATGGCTTGTACCATGTCCGTAGCTTGTTTGCCCTGACCGTTCACCAAGAGCTCGTAAGCTTCCTTGATGCGTTCCCAACGTTTGTCGCGGTCCATGGCATAGAAACGTCCCACGATGCTGGCAATGCGACCGGCACTTTTTTCACAATGTGCAGTCAATTGTTCGATGAAACCTTTGCCACTCTTGGGGTCCGTGTCACGGCCATCCATGAAGCAATGGATGAAAGTACGTTCACCGATGCCATATTCTTGGGCAATGTCACAAAGTTTGAAGAGGTGGTCGAACGAAGAGTGTACACCTCCATTGGAAGTCAGTCCCATGAAATGGATGTTCTTGCCATTTTCCTTGGCGTAAGAGAAAGCAGAAACAATTTCTTTATTCTGCAAGATACTACCGTCGGCACAGGCACGATTGATTTTCACCAAGTCCTGATAAACGATGCGTCCGGCACCAATGTTAAGGTGGCCTACTTCGGAGTTACCCATTTGCCCGTCGGGCAGACCTACATTTTCGCCACTGGCCTGGAGTTGCGAATGAGGATACTGTGCCAAGAGGCTGTCCCAGTAAGGAGTGGGGGTTACATAAATCACGTCATCTTTCTGGCGGTCGCCTATTCCCCAACCATCCAGAATCATTAAAAGAGCTTTCTTAGCCATAGTAATATCAATATTTAAAATAAAACTATCCTGTTTTTCAAGGCGCAAAGGTACAAAAATCTGAGAGCGTATGTATATATCAGGTATATAAAAGAAATGAAATTGTCGGGAAACAGCGGGGAATAATCACTCCCCGAACTGTAACTCCATCTGTCCATCCCGGCCCAGCAGGTTGAACGTCAGCCGATGGTAGGGAGTAGTGCCGTGGGCGGCAATGGCGGCACGATGGGCCCGAGTGGGATAGCCTTTGT
Source organism: uncultured Bacteroides sp. (assembly GCA_944322355.1). Classification (GTDB taxonomy): domain Bacteria; phylum Bacteroidota; class Bacteroidia; order Bacteroidales; family Bacteroidaceae; genus Bacteroides. The sequence continues at coordinate 6,097 of CALUOT010000007.1, forward strand.
TCTTGTCCCAACCATAGTACGGATACGCTTCATGTAAGCGGTTCATGTAGTCATCGCGATACGTCTTGGCCAAGATAGAAGCGGCTGCAATGGAAAGGTACTTACCATCGCCTTTTACGACGGTAGTATGAGGAATATGGGGATAAGGCCGGAAACGGTTTCCGTCAATGAGAAGGTGTTCAGGCCTGATTTTCAAGGCATCAATGGCCCGGTGCATGGCCAGGAAAGAAGCATGGAGGATATTGATTTGGTCTATCTCTTGGGGAGAAACCACCCCCACAGCCCAAGCCAATGCCTCGCGTTCGATAATTTCACGCAGGGCATAACGCTGGTGCTCCGTCAGTTGCTTGGAGTCGTTCAACTGTTCGTTCTTGAAGTCTTTGGGAAGTATCACGGCTGCCGCATAGACGGCACCCGCCAGACAACCTCGTCCGGCTTCGTCGCATCCGGCTTCTATTCGACCGGCATTCAGGTAAGGCAGTAACATCGCTTCTTAATTGATTCTTCGACAGGTGACTTTCTTTTTGTTTACAACGGGCAAAAGTAACGATTTCCCTCCTAATTCGCAATCTTCCATTTTTAATTTTATGCTGAACAAGCAACTTTGATGCACCATGCTTCCTATTTTATCCATTAGGGTAAAAAACTCCATCAGAATACAGCTTATGTAAGTCACTGTTTATCAAACGGGTAAGAGGACCAGAAAATTTCAAAGCCTGGTCCGCCTCGGACCAAGCTGAGGTCCCATGCGGACCATAGCAAGGTCCAAGCCGGACCTCGGTGTGGTCCCACAAGGACCATAGTAGGGTCCCAAAGCCCTACTGCATTCCCACCCGGCATATCATCCTTTTTTCCCGGCAGCGGATGTCCTTGGGCATTCGGAAAATAATCATTAGCTTTGCATCCCGATAATAAAAAAAGAGGTCAATGTTTACCGTTATTCTATGGATGCTGAGCGGCGTGCTTGCAGGCTTCCTGCTGCGCCGGAAGAGATTGGATTGGATAGGGTCGGTCATCAACGGCTTTATCTGGTTGTTGCTGTTCCTGCTGGGCATTGAGGTGGGAAGCAATGCGACATTGATGCGGAGTCTGCCTACCTTGGGCGTAGAAGCCGCCCTATTGGCCTTGGCGGGCACGGTGGGCAGCGCGGTGGCGGCTTGGCTATTGGGGCGAAGCATATTCGGGAAGAAGGCCCGGCCGGTGACTCCCATGACTGCGAAAGGGAATTATACCTGGCCAGCCTTGCGGGGAAGTGCCGTTATCGTCTGTTTCTTTCTGGTTGGCGTAGGTATGGGGCTTGGGGGAGTAGCTGCCAAGGCATTAAGCGAAAGCGATATTAGCTTCTACGCCCTTTGCCTCCTGATGGGAAGTGTAGGTATTAGCATTGGCAATAATCCGCAGACGCTGAAGAGTTTCCGCACCCTTTCTCCCCGCTTGGCTTTGCTCCCCTTGATGACTATCGTGGGGACATTGGCCGGTTCGGCATTGATCAGTTTCGTATTGACCCACCGTTCGCTGACCGATTGCCTGGCCATCGGTTCGGGCTTCGGCTACTATTCGCTTTCCAGCATTTTCATTACGGAATATCGGGGAGCCGAACCGGGTACGGTTGCCTTGCTGGCCAACATTGTCCGCGAACTGCTGACTTTGTTGGGCGCCCCGTTGTTGGTACGCTGGTTCGGGCGCCTGGCCCCCATCGCGGCAGGTGGAGCCACGACGATGGACACCACGTTGCCCATCATTCTTAAGACATCGGGAACGGACTTGGTGGTAGTTGCCCTCTACCATGGCTTCGTGGTCGACTTCAGTGTGCCGTTTCTGGTGACGCTTTGGTGTTCGTTATAATTTCCCCGTAGATTCATTGATATTGACGTGAGTTTTTCGCTATATTTGTTGCATCAAACTCTAAAAGCATTTATTATGAACAAGAAACACGGCTGTATAGCAGCTTTGGCAAGTCTTCTTTTGGGGGCTTGCCAGCCTTCTCCGCAAAAGGCAGGCGACGAGGCACTGATGCACATAGATGTGGCCGGAGCCATGGAACAGACAACCGAGTTGAAAGTATCCGACCTGGGGACTCGTGTGCGCTATGTACCTTTGGAAACGAACGATTCGTGCCTGATAGGCCGCAATCCCGAAATCAAAGTGCTGGATAAACAGATTCTGGTGAAGTCGGGCAACGACCTGTATAGCTTCGACAAGCAGACGGGACGCTTTCTGAACAGCATCGGACACGTGGGCGACGACCCGGAAGGTTACTCGCAAGGCGGACTGCCCACGTACAATGAGCGCAACGGCCTGCTTTACTTCATCCGCCAACCCAACCAACTACAGAAGTACGACCTGCAAGGCAACTATCAAGGGAAAGACCCGGTGCCCACACCGCCCGCCATGCCTACGGATTATGCATTTATCGACACACTGGCCGTAGGCTACTACAATAACATCGGGCAGCAAAACACGCATAACCGTTCCTTAGCTTTCTTCACTGAGACAGGAGAAGTGGCCGACACGATGAACAGCCTCCTGCCTGCCCTTCCGCCCATGGGTATTGCAGACATTTCCGCCATCTACGTCAAGAAGTTTGGCAACATGGGAGCCATCTTCACCCGCTTCCAAAACGGAACGGCTTCTACCAGCATCGCGAACGTTCCTTTCCTGTGGAAAACGGAAGGAGAACTGCGCTTCAAAGAAATCTTCATCGACACCATCTATCATATCGCACGCCCGGGTAGCATCACGCCCTATGCCGTCCTCGAAACGGGGAAGTGGCATTTCCCGGCCGAAGCCCGTCAAGAGACATCGGGCAGCAACAACAAACTGCTCCCCACGGTCATGCTGGAGAACAAAGACCTCATTTTCTTCCAATGCGTACGGGGCTTGTATGAAGACGAACCGGAGGTGCTGAACGGCATCTATGACAAGACTACCCGCACCACCCGCATGGCCAAAGAAGCAGAAGGCTTTGCCGACGATGTAAACGGCCTCCTTCCCTTCCAACCCAATACTTGCGGCACGCAGGGTGAGTTTGCCCAAATCGTGGAAGCAAGCGAAGCCCTGGAATGGCTGGACGAGCATCCCGAAGCTAAAAACAATCCAGCTTTTGCTCCACTGCTCAACTTGGGTGAAGAAGACAATCCGGTGGTCATCTTAGTAGAATAAACCGGTTATGAAAAAGACTTTGATTTATGCGGCCGGTGCTATTGGCTTCATGCTCGCGGCTTGCCAACCTTCTCCACAGCAGGTGAAAGACGACAGTTTGATGTACATTGATGTGGCCGGAGCTATGGAAGATTATGAGCGATTGAAAATGTCCGAGTTAGGAAACCACGTGCGCTATGTACCTTTGGAGACAAATGATTCGTGCTTGATAGGAGCATATTCGGAGATTACTGTATTGGATAAACAGATTCTGGTGAAATCGGGCAACGACTTGTACTGTTTCGACAAAGAAACGGGACGCTTCCTGAACAGCATCGGACACGTGGGCGACGACCCGGAAGGCTATTCGCCATACGTCATCGGCATGCCTTACTACAATGCACGGAACGGATGCCTTTATTTCGTGCGTCACCCCAATCAGTTGCAAAAGTATGATTTGCAAGGCCGTTATCAAGGAAAGATTACCCTTCCTACTCCACCGAACATGCCGACAGACTATGCGTTCATAGATACGCTGGTCGTGGGCTATTACAACAACCTGATTCAGGTAAACACCCACACACGGGCTTTGGCTTTCTTCGACGAAGCGGGTCGGCTGGCCGATACGATAGGCAGTCAATTGCCTCCTCCATCCTTCATGGGACAGAAAGAAGTGGCCGAAACCTATGCCAAGCCCCTGGGCATTGTAGGTGCCGCCCTCTATACCCGTTTTCAGGACGGGACAGCCGCGACTAACATCCTCGGCACGCTGCCCCTATGGAAAGCCGATGGAGAATTGCGCTTCAAAGAAATATTCAATGACACCCTATATCATATCGTAACTCCGGGATGCGTTGTGCCGTATGCTATCTTCGAGACGGGGCGGTGGCATTTCCCTGCCGAAGCCCGGCATGAGGCATCGGGCAGCGACAACAAGCTGCTCCCCACGGTAGTATTGGAAAGCGACAGCACGTTGTTCTTCCAATGCGTACGGGGCTTGTATGAGGACGAACCGGAGGTGCTGAACGGCGTTTACGACAAGGCTACCGGACTGACCCGTATGGGCAAGGAGTCGCAATGGTTCCATAACGACTTGGACAAGCTGATGCCTTTCTATCCCAGCACTTGCAGCACGCAAGGCGAATTTGCTCAAATCGTATCGGTAAACGAAGTGCGAAAATGGTTGAAAAAGCATCCCGATACCCAAGAAAACGAAGCTGCTGCCCCCTTGTGGCAAATGAATGAAGAAGACAATCCGGTGGTCATTCTGGTGTCGGAATAACTGCCCTGAGGGGCGGTCCCAGCTACACAACTGTGCGGTTCCGACTACACCCGGGTGTAGCGTGAAGTAGACCCAATAAAAAGGGTGCGCCCCATCGGTATGATGTGACGCACCCCCGCCTTATAAAAAGAACCGAATGATCAGAATAAACTCCACGAAACGGTCAGTCCCGCCATGACGATAGCCACCATGCTCATCAGCTTGATAAGGATGTTCAGGCTGGGACCGGAAGTGTCCTTGAAGGGGTCGCCCACCGTGTCGCCCACTACCGTAGCCTTATGCACCTCGCTACCCTTGCCGCCGAAGTTGCCTTCCTCGACGTCCTTCTTGGCATTGTCACTGGCACCGCCCGCGTTGGCCATGAAGATAGCCAAAACGAAACCGCTGCTTAATCCGCCAATCAGCAGACCCAACACACCCGGCACGCCGAAAATGAGACCCGTCAATACCGGAGCGATGATGGCCAGCAACGAAGGAACGACCATCTCCCGCTGGGCGCCTTTCGTCGAAATGGCCACGCAACGTTCGTAATCGGGCTCTGCCTCACCCGTCAGGATACCTTTGATGGTGCGGAACTGACGGCGTACCTCGTCCACCATGTGGGCAGCGGCACGTCCCACGGCATTCATCGTCAAGCCGCAGAACAGGAAAGCCATCATCGAACCGATGAAGATGCCCGCCAGTACGTTGGGGTTCATCAGGTTGACGTTGTAGTGATACATGAAGTCGAAGAACGAAGCGTCCTGCACATCTACCGTAGCTCCGCCACCGATGTTGAGCACCGTTTCGCCGATGCGGGTCAGTCCGATGCGGATTTCTTCGATGTACGAAGCCAACAGAGCCAGACCGGTCAAGGCTGCCGAACCGATGGCAAAGCCCTTACCCGTGGCGGCTGTGGTGTTGCCCAGCGAGTCGAGGGCGTCGGTACGCTTGCGCACTTCTTCGCCCAAGCCGGACATTTCGGCATTACCTCCCGCATTGTCGGCAATGGGACCGTAAGCATCCGTAGCCAGCGTAATGCCCAGGGTCGAAAGCATACCCACGGCTGCGATACCAATACCGTAGAGCCCCATCGCCACGTTGCCGAATTCGAAGCCCGAAGCAAACAGGTAAGAAGCGATGACACCCACTACGACGGATATCACCGGGATGGCTGTAGAAAGCATACCCAAACCGATGCCGGAGATGATAACCGTGGCCGGACCCGTCTTGCCGCTTTCACTCAGCTTGCGGGTAGGCTTATAGGATTGGGAAGTATAGTATTCCGTAGAACGGCCGATGACGATACCCACCAGCAGACCGACAACGACAGAACCTGCCACACCCTGCCAGTTGTCCAATCCCAGCAGCCAAAGGATGAAGAAAGTAGCGATGACAATCAGCACGGAACTGAGGTTGGTACCGAAGCTCAATGCCCCCAGCAGGTTCTTCATGGAGGCATTCTCCTTGGTACGCACCGAGAAGATACCGATAATGGAAAGCAGGATGCCCACGGCAGCTATCAGCATGGGAGCAATCACCGCTTTATATTGCATCAGCGTGTCGCCGCTGTGCAGGAAGGCCGCCGCACCCAGGGCAGCCGTGGAGAGGATGGAGCCGCAATAGCTTTCGTACAAATCGGCACCCATACCGGCCACGTCGCCCACGTTGTCGCCTACGTTGTCGGCGATGGTGGCCGGGTTGCGCGGGTCGTCTTCGGGGATGCCTGCCTCTACCTTACCCACCAGGTCGGCACCCACGTCGGCAGCTTTGGTATAGATACCGCCACCCACGCGGGCAAACAGAGCCTGCGTCGAGGCCCCCATACCGAAGGTCAGCATCGTGGTCGTGATGACGCACAGTTTGCTGGTCGGTGTCATTAAGTCTTCGGGAATTACGGCATTCAGCAGCAGGTACCAGAACGAGATGTCCAACAATCCCAGTCCGACGACCACCAGCCCCATGACCGCCCCGCTTCGGAAAGCGATACGGAGGCCTGCGTTCAGCGACTTACGGGCGGCATTGGCCGTACGGGCCGAGGCATACGTAGCGGTCTTCATGCCCAAGAAACCCGACAAACCGGAGAAGAAACCTCCCGTCAGGAAAGCTACGGGCACCCAGTGGTTTTGCACATTGAACCCGTAGGCCATGATGGAAAAGAAAATGACCAGTCCGAGGAAGACCAGTCCTACGATTTTGTATTGCTGTTTCAGATAAGACATGGCCCCCTTGCGAACGGCGGCAGCAATTTTAATCATCTGAGGTGTACCTTCGCTCTCCTTCATCATCTGGCGATGGAAATGCCAGGCGAAGCCGAGAGCTAAAACGGAAGCGGCCGGTACAAGCCAGAAAAGCACTTGCTCCATGGTAATAAACATATTTAAAGGTTATAAAAATTGGTGGCTAAAATAGCCATTTACGATGGAATATGCAAGTGCTTTTCTGCTTTTTCTTCTTAAAAATCACGACGGATTTCCGCCTGTATGCTGACTTCCGTATAGATATTTCCGCTACGGATTCTCACTTTATATTCGGCCATATCGCTGCCCGGGAAATTGAAATCCTCTTTCAGCGCGAATGTCAACGTGCGCCCGGATGTGGTATGCGTCAGGCATTCTTCGCCATTATCCAGATAGAAGACCTCGATGTCGCCCGATGGAAGTTCTATCTTCGCGGGTATGAATTCCTCCCCACTGTTTTTAATAGACAAACAAACAGTTCCTGCCAGACTTCCCCAAGCAGGCATTCCACTCTCCAATGGCTTACCTAAAAGAAAGCGGACATTGGCTCCTGTGATGTTATCCTCCTGGTCACGAATCCAGGTATCTACATATATACGATACACATTGGCGTTCTCGGCAATGGCATATGTCCTTGAATCGGAGAAAAAGAGCATATCATTAGCATTGCACACCACGTAGCCGTGTCCCGGCTCTACCGCTACCGAGGGAGCCATGTTGGTGAAGTCCGGCATGTTGATGTCGCCGATGCCTTTCCGCTCGCCCATGTCGAACAGCGGATATTGGTCACTGCTGAAATTGCCATCCTTGGTGATGTACACATCGGAGTTGCCCAACAAGGTGCGTCCGTTGTCTTCGTTCATCATTCGCAAGGAGGCTGTCCCCTCCGGAAAAAGGTCGATGTCGTTGTCATCGCTACAGGCCGTGAAGCCTAAACTCATTACGCACAAGAGTGCTCCCAGTAAAGTTGCTTTTCTCATAATCATTAGTTGTTGATTGAATTAGTTATCCGTTTGAATGGCATTTCATAATGCGCGGACAAAGATAGCACTTTCCTCTATACATAATATCAAAGGCGCATTTTTTATCTGATTAGCACGTCGGAATGAACATTCAACAAGATTGTTTCAGTTACTCTTGACATTCGTCCTTTCACTGTGGCAGTGTGAAGACTTCACAGTAGTACTGTGACGATGTAACATCAGGGCTGTGAAGGTGTAACATCAGCACTGTGAAGGCTTCACACTAAAATCGCGAAGGTGTGTGAAAGCTTTCACACATCATGAAGCATCAGGTGTGAAAGTCCGGTAGGGAGATATAAACAGAGGGTATGTCCATTTCGACATACCCTCCTCATTCAAAGTAAACTATAATCTGCCCAAGGCAGATGTCAGAGAGAATTGGGGGTCTTAGTTAAAGCATTCTTTTTCAGAGTTTATAAAGTTTCTTATATGGATAATCCACTTTCGGGTCGCCTTTATAACCGATTTCTCCACTTCCGCTGGTGTGGGCTTTCAGATATTTCACGGCATAACATTTGATGTCACCCGATCCACTAACACTGGCTTCCACGTTTTGTGCTTCAAAATCGTCGGCAAACAAATCTCCTGAACCGGCTACGCTATATTTCGCATTTTCGCTCTGTCCGTTGATGTTCATGGTGCCAGAGCCTGCCACACTTGCTTTGGTATAAGCGGCTTGGGCATTGGTCAGTTTCATGTCGCCCGAACCGGCCACGGAGAGATACATTTCTTCAGCATTGAGGTCACTGCAATTCACATCGCCCGACCCTGCCACCGAAATGGAAAGACTTTTCGAGCAAAGGATGCGATCGCCTTTGATGTCACCCGAACCGGCTACACTCATTTTCAGTTGTTCAGTCTTTAATCCGTTAGTAAACTCAAAATCGCCCGATCCGGCTATACCGAGACGGTGGAAGTCTTTAGACGAAACACGAACTTGCAATTTATTATATTCTATGTTCACGTTATTCTTAAAACCTAAATGGAGTTGACCGTCTTTGACTTCTACGTCGAGCAAGTCGACAATGTTATCCGAAGTGTAGATTTCTACTTTGGGCTTACCCGATTGTTGGGTATAAGTCACATCAATACCACCTGTCACTTGGATACCTTCGAAGTCTTTGACTTTGATTTCTTTGGTCACATAGTTCTTGCTTGCCTTCACTTTTCTACCCGAGCCATTCGAAATGTATGATTGCGCGCAGGAACTCATGCAGGTTATCAGCAGGAGGGCTGATAGGATAATGGTAAACTTCTTCATATTGGTATGTCTTTAAAAAATTAGTAACTCTTTTGTTTATTAGACGTCAATGAGTGCTGCAAAGTTGCATGTCCTATCATTTTTTTATTCGTCATTATTCGCAATAACTTCTGCAAGGAGTGTGCCAAAAAACTAACTTACTGAAAATGAATAGCAGGAGTCAAATAGAGGTGTTCATTTTCGGACAGGGTGTCCGCTTTTGCAGGCGAATTTTCTTGCATGAATGAACAGAAGTTTGTTACTTCGCCTAAATTTTTAGGAAGAGACACATAGATGATAGGAGATAAATCACGATGCAAGACAGGGCAAAGTTGGGTGGATGCTGAGTTGGGGGAATTCTTGATACGAGTTCGTCCCAATGCCCGTCGGTTCATATTTCGTCCGGTCGATGGAGGCTTTGTCGTAACGGTGCCTGCCTATGCCGTGGAAAGCATGTTGAAGGAAAGTATAGAGAAGCTACGCCCTCGTTTACTCGAAATGAAGGATATCGCTTCGCAAAAGCGGATAGACCTGACCTATCGGATAGAGGCCGAATGCTTCCGAACAAGTTTAATGACTGGTGACTCTAATCAATTTGAGGCGCGTATGAAACCGGGAGACTTACAGATTTTTTGTCCGCATCACGCCGATTTTTCCAATACCGAAGTGCAAAAATGGTTACGGGACACCATCTCTCGCGCTTTACGCGACACGGCGAGGAGGAAGCTGCCTAACCGTTTGGAGGAGCTTTCCCGTTTGCACGGACTTCCTTACCAATGCGTAAAGATTAGCTCCAGCACTACACGATGGGGAAGTTGCTCCACACGCAAGAGCATTAATTTGTCTTATCACCTGATATTACTACCCAAGCACCTGATAGACTATGTCCTATTGCACGAATTGGCCCACACCCGTTTCATGAATCATGGCACAGAGTTTTGGGGCTTACTCAATCAGCTGACCAATGGGCAAGCCCGAGCCTTACAGAAAGAATTGAGGAATTATCACGCTTCTTTATAGGAAGTTATAGAACAAGACTATTCTTGGGAGAGGAGTTTGACTTCATCACCTTCTTTTTCAAACCGATAGGTACCTCCCTTCTCGTTCAACTCGAACACCGATAGTTTTTCGGTGGCATTGTCTACAATCATGAGCGTACTTTCCTCGGCAAATCGTTTCACTTGCAAATGAAGAGGTAAGCTGTGGATGGTTTGATTGATTAGTAAACTATCATTAATGAGTACCGAAATGGAATCTCCTTTGAATCCTTGAGTCAACGAGATAGTGTATTGCTCGGTAAAATAGCTGTTCCCTTCTTTTTCGCGTTGTATACGAAGGCTCATGTAGACAAAGATGACGATAACCACAAGAACGGCAAAAGCCAAAATGCCATTGCCTATCATGAATTGTTTGTTAGTATTCAAGTGTCGGGTGTTGTTCAGACGGTGTGCCATACTTGCATTATTTTTTATAATTGGTGGCAAATGTACCAATTCTCCCTGTTATTTGTTGCTTTTTCGGGGAAAAAAGTGAGCAATAAAGAGGTATAAAACATAAAACTATCATTTTCTTTCTTAATATTTTGCAGGTGAACAGATTATTTATAACTTTGCGGGCGAATTGGATGATAAGGTGGAGGGGCAATTAGGCTCCTCTTTTTTGTTCCTTTTTAAAAAGAGTATATGATAGAGAAAAGTACCGTTTGCCAGATTGTAGACGAATGGCTGCAAGGAAAAGACTATTTTGTAGTGGAGATAACAGTAAGTCCGGAAGACCGAATTGTGGTAGAAATAGATCATAAAGACGGAGTCTGGATTGAAGATTGTGTAGAGTTGAGCCGTTACATTGAATCGCGTTTGAACCGTGATAAAGAAGATTATGAATTAGAGGTCGGTTCAGCCGGTATCGGTCAGCCTTTTAAGGTATTACAACAGTACATTTGCCATGTAGGAGAAGAAGTCGAGGTGCTGACAAAGGACGGACGCAAGTTGCAAGGTGTGTTGAAGGAAGCCACCCCGGAGCAAATGACCCTCACTATTAAGAAGAAAGTGAAAGAAGAAGGAGCTAAGCGTCCCAAAATAGTGGACGAGGATTTGACGATGAGATATGAAGAAATAAATTATACGAAATACTTAATCAGTTTTAAATAAAGTTATGGCCAAGAAAGAAGAAACTGTTAGCATGGTGGATACATTCTCAGAATTCAAGGAATTGAAGAATATCGATCGTACCACTATGGTGAGTGTGCTTGAGGAATCATTTCGCAGTGTTATTGCAAAAATGTTCGGTACAGATGAGAATTATGATGTCATTGTAAATCCGGATAAAGGCGATTTTGAAATATGGCGCAACCGGGAAGTAGTGGCCGATGAGGATTTAACCAATCCTAACTTGCAGATTTCTTTAAGCGAAGCGCAAAAAATCGATGCTTCTTATGAAGTGGGCGAGGAAGTGGCCGATGAAGTTAATTTTGCTAAGTTCGGTCGCCGCGCCATCCTCAATTTGCGCCAAACGTTGGCTTCTAAGATTTTGGAATTGGAGAAAGATAGCCTTTACAATAAGTATATTGATAAGGTAGGTACCATTGTCAATGCAGAAGTTTATCAAATATGGAAGAAAGAAATGCTCTTGTTAGACGATGAAGGCAATGAACTGTTATTGCCCAAAACAGAGCAAATACCTACCGATTTTTATCGTAAAGGAGAAACCGTGCGTGCCGTAGTGGCTCGGGTGGATAACAAGAATAACAATCCGAAAATTATTTTGAGCCGTACCTCACCGGTCTTCCTGCAACGTCTGTTCGAATTGGAAGTGCCGGAAATCAATGACGGTTTGATAACCATTCGCAAGATAGCCCGCATCCCCGGAGAGCGTGCCAAAATAGCGGTGGAAAGTTATGATGACCGTATCGACCCGGTAGGCGCTTGTGTGGGAGTGAAAGGAAGCCGTATACACGGTATCGTGCGTGAGTTGCGTAATGAAAATATCGATGTGGTCAATTATACATCAAATACGCAATTATTTATTCAGCGTGCTTTAAGTCCTGCACATATTTCTTCTATTCGTTTGAATGAAGAAGATCACAAGGCTGAAGTGTTCCTTAAGCCGGAAGAAGTATCATTGGCCATTGGAAAAGGTGGACAAAATATTAAGTTAGCCAGCATGTTGACGGAGTATACGATTGATGTATTCCGCGAATTACCTGAAGGTTCGGCAGAGGACGAAGACATTTATTTGGACGAATTCCGTGACGAGATAGAAGATTGGGTGATTGATGCTATCAAGGGTATCGGCATCGATACAGCTAAAGCAGTATTGAACGCTCCTCGTGAGATGTTGATTGAGAAAGCAGACTTGGAGGAAGAAACGGTGGATGATGTATTGGCTATCTTGAAGAAAGAATTTGAAGAAGGATAATCCATGTATGGTTATGGAGAAAAACTAATATATGACGATAAGGTTAAATAAAGTAACAAGAGATTTGAATGTAGGAATTACGACGGCTGTCGAATTCTTGCAGAAAAAGGGATTTACCGTAGAGGCAAACCCCAACACGAAAATAACTGATGAGCAATTTGACTTACTGAAGAAAGAGTTCAGTACGGATAAGGATTTGAAAATGAAATCTGAACGCTTCTTGCAGGAACGGCAAACGAAAGATCGCAATAAAGCTTCTGTTGCGATTGAGGGATATGAAGCAAAAGTCGAAAAGGGGAAAACCGAAGAACATAAAGCCGTAGTACCTGGCGATTTGCGTCAGAAGTTTACTCCACTCGGGAAGATTGATTTGGACAGCATAGGCAAGAAACCGGTAATCGTGGAAAAAATTGAACCTATGCAAATAGAAGAACCTGTAGTAGAAGAACCTTCTCTGTCGGAAGAAGAGAAGAAAGAGGAAGGAATGCTTATCGTTGAGGCAGAAGAGCCAGAACAGGTAATGGATAAGGAAGAACCAGAAAATATGGAATCAGAAAAAGAATCCATGACAGACGAGGTGGAAGAGACAAACGAGGAAGAAGCAATAATGACTCCAGCAGAAACTCAATCTGTAGAAAAAGAAGTTGAATCTCAAGATACGGAGAAAACCGAATCGAAAGAGGAAGAAATCTTTCAAATACGTAAGCCTGAATTCGTATCTAAGATTAATGTCATAGGCCAAATTGACCTTGCAGCATTGAACCAATCGACACGTCCCCGTAAGAAGTCGAAAGAAGAAAAACGGCGTGAACGTGAAGAGAAAGAAAAACAACGCCAGGACCAGAAACGCCAGATGAAAGAAGCCATCATGAAGGAAATACGGCGTGAGGACAGCAAACTGAAGGATGACCGGGACGGCGAATCAAGCGGTAAGAAAAAGCGTGTGCGTATCAATAAAGAAAAGGTTGATATCACTAGTGCGGCCGATAGCTTCAAAAAAGGTGGCGGCGATCATGGCAAGGGGAAGGAAGCCCAAGCCTCCGGTAAGAAGAACAAAGACCGCTTCAAGAAGCCTGCCCTCAAACAGGAGGTTAGCGAGGAAGACGTAGCAAAGCAGGTGAAGGAAACCTTGGCGCGACTTACCGCCAAGGGTAAAAACAAAGCCGCAAAGTACCGCAAAGAGAAACGCGAGCAAGATGCCGAGCGTCGCCACGAGCTGGAAAGTCAGGAGCAGGCTGAGAGCAAGATACTGAAGCTGACGGAATTTGTGACGGCTAACGAGTTGGCCAATATGATGAATGTACCCGTTACGCAAGTCATCGGTACATGTATGAGCGTGGGTATCATGGTATCCATCAACCAACGCCTGGATGCAGAAACCATCAATCTCGTGGCCGAAGAGTTTGGCTTCAAGACGGAGTATATCAGTGCCGAAGTAGCCCAGGCCATTGTAGAAGAAGCAGATGCGGAGGAAGACTTGGAACCTCGTGCGCCAATTGTGACGGTAATGGGACACGTTGACCACGGTAAGACTTCGTTGCTGGACTACATCCGCAAGTCGAATGTCATTGCGGGTGAGGCCGGCGGTATCACGCAGCACATCGGTGCTTACCACGTGACATTAGAAGACGGACGCAAGATAACCTTCCTCGACACGCCGGGTCACGAAGCCTTTACCGCCATGCGTGCCCGTGGTGCTAAAGTAACGGATGTGGTCATTGTCATTGTGGCTGCCGATGATAACGTCATGCCGCAGACCAAGGAGGCCATCAACCATGCCATGGCTGCAGGAGTACCTATCGTCTTTGCCATCAACAAGATAGACAAGCCGGGAGCCAACCCGGACAAGATAAAGGAGGAACTGGCCAACATGAACTTCCTCGTGGAAGAATGGGGCGGCAAATACCAATCGCAGGACATCTCCGCCAAGAAGGGCATCGGAGTCAACGACCTGCTGGAGAAGGTGTTGCTGGAGGCCGAAATGCTTGACTTAAAAGCCAATCCTAACCGCAAGGCTACAGGTTCCATCATCGAATCGTCTTTGGACAAAGGACGCGGCTATGTGGCTACGGTGCTTGTGTCCAACGGTACGCTCCGTGTGGGCGACATCGTCCTGGCCGGTACGCACTACGGCAAGGTAAAAGCCATGTTCAACGAGCGTAACCAACGCTTGAAGGAGGCCGGGCCCTCCGAACCCGCCTTGATATTGGGCTTGAACGGAGCACCTGCAGCCGGCGATACCTTCCATGTCATCGAAACTGAACAGGAGGCACGCGAGATAGCCAACAAACGCGAGCAGCTACAACGCGAACAAGGTCTGCGCACGCAGAAGATGCTGACACTGGACGAAGTAGGCCGCCGCTTGGCTTTGGGCGACTTCCACGAACTGAACATCATCGTCAAGGGCGATGTGGACGGTTCGGTGGAGGCATTGAGCGACTCGCTCATCAAGCTGTCGACAGAGCAGATACAGGTGAACGTCATCCACAAGGGCGTAGGACAGATTTCCGAGTCCGACGTATCGTTGGCCGCCGCTTCGGATGCCATCATCGTAGGTTTCCAGGTGCGTCCGTCGAGCGGCGCTGCCAAGCTGGCCGAGCAGGAAGGCGTCGACATTCGCAAGTACTCCATCATCTACGATGCCATCGAGGAGGTGAAAGCCGCCATGGAGGGTATGCTTGCCCCGACGGTGAAGGAACAGGTGACCGCTACCATCGAGGTGCGCGAAGTGTTCAACATCAGCAAAGTAGGTCAGGTGGCCGGTGCGATGGTGAAGACAGGCAAGGTGAAACGTACCGACAAAGCCCGCCTCATCCGCGACGGTATTGTGGTCTACACCGGCGGCATCAATGCCTTGAAGCGCTTTAAGGACGATGTGAAGGAGGTAGGCACCAACTTTGAGTGCGGTATCAGCCTGACGAACTGCAACGACATCAAGATAGGCGATGTCATCGAGACCTACGAGGAAGTAGAAGTGAAGCAGACGCTGTAAAAGTCGTATAAAGGAGAATAAGTTATGCCGGAACTGATTGTGAAAGTTGACGATGCCAGCTTGTTGCCCGATTTGAAGCGGGCCATCAAGCTGTTGCGAGGTGTATCCTCCATTGCCATAAAGAAAGAGAAGCCTGCCGTCTCCCAGGCTTCTTCCATTGTGTCCGAGGAAGCGGAACCCTACCGCCGCCTGACCCGCGAGGAACAGATTGCCGAGGTGAACGAAATGTGCGAGGAAATCAAGCTGATAAGGGCAGGAAAGCTGAAAGGACAAACGTGGGAGGACTTTAAGCATGAATTACACGGTTAAGCTGTACGATACATTCAAAAAGCAGTTCAAACGACTGTATAAACGGTACCGGTCGTTGGAGGCAGATACCGACTTGCTGATTGAAGGCCTTTTGCGGAATCCCTATCAAGGTGCCGACCTGGGGCGCGGCCTCCGCAAAGTGCGCATGACCATTGCAGCCAAAGGCAAGGGAAAGAGCGGCGGCGCGCGGGTCATCACTCTCCTGCTGCTCTACAACGAGACGGAGGCGGAAATAGGCCTGCTCTACATCTACGACAAGTCCGAACGCGAATCGCTCACCGAAAGCGAGCTGACGGAACTACTGCGACATAACGGAATCATATAGACCATGACCACTATCGACATCATCATCCTCGTCATCATCAGCATCGGCATCTTGCTGGGGCTGGTCAAAGGTGCGCTGAAACAACTGGCCGGACTGTTGGGGCTGGTCGTGGGACTGTTGGCAGCCAAGGCCTTGTATGCCACTGCCGCCGCCGAGGTGTTCAGCCGTGTGACGGACAACATGACCGTGGCCCAGCTGCTGGCTTTCATAGCTATCTGGGTGATTGTCCCCTTGCTCTTTTGGGGGGTGGCTTGCGTGCTGACCAAGGCTTTGGATGCCGTTTGCTTAGGGTGGATTAACCGCTTGCTGGGCGGAGTGCTGGGCGGAGTGGTGCATGCCTTGCTGGTCAGCCTCGTGATATGCGTACTGGAGGCTGTGGATACAAAGAATGACTTGCTCAGCAAAGGACAGAAGCAGGAGTCTGTGCTCTACTACCGCATGGAGCCGCTGGCAGGCCTCTTCTTCCCCGCCGCAAAGACGCTCACGGAGCAGATTTATGACGGGATAAACGAGGCTGCGGAACACATCTGAAGCACCATCCGCAGGCATCGGGAGAGGCTTCAACCTGCTCAGAAACGGATGCAAATCCCCAATGCAGACTGTTGAGGCTTTCCGCCGTCAAAGGCGCGTACAGGGTCTGCGGAGCGGGAACGGCGAATGTTGAATCCACGCCGTGCGCATGGGCGCCAAACCCGCATAATAGAAAGAACAGAATAAATAGTGACTTCATAAGCTGAGATTTTGTTTGTTTCATAATCTATGTGGAGCGTGACGTAGTGAAGATAAAGAAGGACGTGCGCCACACCCACTTCGCACGTCCCTTCTCCACTCCCGGATGTCCGGGAACTCATTCATCAATCATCATAAATGGTTCATTGCTTAAGCCAACGGGTTTTCCGTTTCGCCTTCGCCCGGTTCGTTTTCGTCCGAACCGCCACTTTGCGCTGGGTCTTGATCCTCAGTGCTAGGACTCAATTCTATCCACTCCAACTTTTTAGTATCTACCAGCGCACGTGTATAGGCGCCGCTGCTTGTTTTCTCCCGTTCGGGGGTGAACTGAACGCGCACGGCCTTCACCTGTTTCTCAAAATCAAAATCCTCCAGATTCTCGACTCCTTTGGTGTCGAGTACGTAGCGAAAATAGCCCAAGCCGTCGATGTGCACGCTCTTTCCCTGGGCCATCAGTTTGTTCATTACTGTCGATATGTCGCCCAACACGGCGTTGACATCCGACCTGGATACGGTCGAAACAAAGGCCAGCTCCTCCGCCAGATCCTCTGTTTCTACGGGGTCACCCTGCACAATGGCTTGTGGGAAATAGACCCCCGTCCTTTTGTGATAGGCTTTCTTGTAGAATGGCATAATTTAAATGTTTAACGATGAATAATTGTTTAATATTATTATTATATCTCTCCTTTCTTTCTGCAAATCTGCAATAACCTGATTTTCAAGCGCATATATCAACCGTTACTTCCGTTTGGTTTTAGTAGCTACCGAGGCGGTGTCTTGGTAGCTACTAAGTGGGTGTCTCGGTAGCTACTAAAACGGTGCCAAGGTAGCTACCGGTGTTGAGCTTAGGTTAGGTTGTAAATATATATGTATATGTTTCATCCGTACTTTTTCATCCTGTCCGTCATGTTAGGTCTGAGCAAAAACACCAGGCCAAAGATAACGTTTATTTCCATATGTTGTATGGCCGGAAATTTAAATATTGCAAAATGCGGACATTAATGTAGAGAAACAGGACAGGGATATGGCCCGCCCGGGCAGAAAGTCGGAGGGGAGAGCGGATTATTAGGCAAAAAAGCGTATCTTTGCGCGCAAGATTAATATGGATAGTAATGATGCAACCGAACGAATCTGACAAGAACAAAGATACCCTCAAGGCGGACAACGAACTGGTGCGCCGCCTGGCCGAGGAGAAGTATAAGTACGGCTTCACCACCGACGTGCATACCGATATTATCGACCGCGGCCTCACGGAGGACACCGTGCGCCTCATCTCCGAGAAGAAGGGCGAACCCGAGTGGCTGCTTGAGTTCCGTCTGAAGGCCTTCCGCCACTGGCTGACGATGGAGATGCCCACGTGGGCACACCTCCGCATCCCGGAGATTGATTACCAGTCTATCTCCTACTATGCCGACCCTACGGCGCAGAAGAAGGACGCGCCCAAGAGCATGGACGAAGTAGACCCCGAACTCATCAAGACTTTCAACAAGTTGGGCATTCCCTTGGAGGAGCAGATGACGCTGAGCGGCATGGCGGTGGATGCGGTGATGGACTCCGTATCGGTCAAGACCACCTTCAAGGAGACGCTCATGGAGAAGGGCATCATCTTCTGCTCCATCAGCGAGGCCGTGCGCGAGCATCCCGACCTGGTGCAGAAGTATCTGGGGAGCGTGGTGCCCTATCGGGACAACTTCTTCGCCGCGCTCAACTCGGCCGTATTCTCCGACGGGTCGTTTGTCTACATCCCCAAGGGCGTGCGTTGCCCCATGGAGCTGAGCACGTACTTCCGCATCAACGCCCGCAACACGGGTCAGTTCGAACGCACCCTCATCGTGGCGGACGATGACAGCTACGTGTCCTACCTGGAGGGCTGCACCGCCCCGATGCGCGACGAGAACCAGTTGCACGCCGCCATTGTAGAGATAGTGGTATACGACCGCGCCGAGGTGAAGTACAGTACCGTGCAGAACTGGTATCCGGGCGACAGCGAAGGCCGTGGCGGTGTGTACAACTTCGTCACCAAGCGGGGTCTGTGCAAGGGTGTGGACAGCAAGCTCTCGTGGACGCAGGTGGAGACGGGCAGCGCTATCACGTGGAAATATCCTTCGACCATCCTGGCAGGCGACAATTCCGTAGGCGAGTTCTACAGCGTGGCCGTCACCAACCACCACCAGCAGGCCGACACGGGCACGAAGATGATTCACATAGGCCGCAACACCCGCAGCACCATCGTCAGCAAAGGCATCTCCGCCGGACTGAGCGAGAATTCCTACCGTGGCTTGGTGAAGGTAGGGCAGCGTGCCGATAACGCCCGCAACTACAGCCAATGCGATTCTCTCTTGCTGGGCAGCCGGTGCGGGGCGCATACCTTCCCCTACATGGACATTCACAACGAGACGGCCATCGTGGAGCACGAAGCCACCACCTCCAAGATCAGCGAGGACCAGCTGTTCTACTGCAACCAGCGCGGCATCAACACCGAAGACGCCGTGGGCCTCATCGTCAACGGCTATGCCAAGGAGGTACTCAACAAGTTGCCCATGGAGTTTGCCGTGGAGGCGCAGAAGCTGCTCAGCGTGTCGCTGGAGGGGAGCGTGGGGTAAAAGCTTCTTAATGAAGAATGAAGAATTAAGAATGAAGAATCGAGAATGAAGAATCGAGAAGGGGCTTGTGTTTCCGATATTAATTTCTAACTTTGTAGCGATTGTGGATAATTATGGGAGCAGTTATCGGTTTTTTACTTTTGGGCATACCTTGCGCCATTGCCTTGATTTATTTCCTGACCCCTGGCGGTAGGAAATGACTGAAGGCCAATCATCTGATTTAAATGAATAAAGGAGGAAACAGTTATGAATAATGTCATGAACCTGAATGCCGAACTGTTGCGCGAGTTGAGTTATATCGCCGACGACGAGAACTATCTGAAGAAAGCCTTGAAGGCTATCCGGAAACTGGTGGTACAACGGGAAGAGGAAGAACATCCGTCCGTTGTGGCAGAAGACACCGAAGAGTATCGCCCGCTGACCAAGGCCGAGGTGATGGAAAACATCCGTCAGGCCTTTGAGGACGCGAAGCTGATACGGGAAGGGAAAATGAAAGGAATACCGGCGGAGGAATTACTCAATGAACTATAAGATAGAAGCGACTCCCGATTTCAGAAAGGGATTGAAACGGTTGAGTAAGAAATACCGTTCGATGAAAGATGATTATGCGAAACTCTTGGCTTCGCTCAGAGACAATCCCACCCAAGGTGCCGACTTGGGCGACGGTGTGCGCAAGGTCCGCATGGCCATCGCTTCGAAAGGGAAAGGGAAGAGCGGAGGGGCTCGTGTCATTACGCTGACGGTACTTGTCACAGCCACCGACACCGACCTCTGGCTGCTGACCATCTATGACAAATCCGAGTGCGAGGCCATCAGCGACCAGGAAATACGGAGACTGAGGGAGCAAGTAGGATAAACACAGACAGAAACAAACGCCGTAGTACATACCCCCCAATAAATAGGGCGTGCGCCGCTACCCGGCCGCACGCCCTATTCGCTTTTACCCCGGCTGTCACCGTCCATTGTCCATCGTAAATCGTAAATAGTAAATCGTAAATAGTCAATGGTTTTACGCCAGCGGGTCTTCCTCCTGACCCTCGCCGGATCCGCCTTCGTTCTCCGAACCGGTGGAGCCGCCGGGAGTGGTGGTAGTGCCGCGCAAGGCGGGGTCCAGCGTGGCGATGTCGTGCCACTGGATGTTGTCGTCCACCAGGGCGCGGGTGCTCACCTTGCCGCTCGACGTACGGCCGTACTCGGGCAAGAAACGCACGCGCACGCCGTTGATATGCTTAGGACTCACTTCCTCGGGCGTGTCCACGCCTTGCTTGCTGGTGTCGGCGGTGTAGTAGAACGTTCCGACTCCGTCAAGCTTCAGATTGATTGACGGGAATATCCGGACGCCTGCCGGTCCGGTCGGCTGGCCGCTCAGGGGGATGCCACCCCGCCCGGTAGTGCGGACCGGGCTGCCGTAGGGGGAGGATTATTCTCCGAATCCCAATCCTTGATCGATTAATGCAGTTCTCATCACCTCTCCTTTCTTGTTTGTGAAGTAGATGTGTCCCTGCCTTCCTTCGCCCTCGTTCGGTAGGACATGCCAGCGAATGGTCCACTCACGTACGTTCAACTGCATGGGACTGATGGACGATCGGGATCCTTCATCAATGCCATCGATGATAATCCAGTCACTGTCCGTTCTGGTAAGGGGGCGTTCGCTGGCTTCCAAAATGATATTCTCCCCCGGTCCTCCATCCATGGGGCTCCCTAATTTAAAGTTCGAATAGTCTCCATCCTCCGGAGTGACACTATAGTATGACTCACCGCCTCTGAAGTAGTGTATCTCGACGGGGTCATACTGCTGCTCGTAAATGGTATCTATCAGGGTAGCAGAGAAGTTGCGTCCCAGATATTCCATTTTCCCTTCGTAGGTGACCACCTTTGCCGGAGGATTGCTGATGTTTTCCTCGGTGATGTTTACCTGTAAGTTTTCATCATATCCGTAATAGTCCAAGAAGTCGATGCGTCGTCCGTCTATGACGAGGAACTGATCGTGTGTCCATTTCAGCCATTCGATACGGCCAAGCACCTCCGCCCTGTTTTGCCAACCAAAACCATAGTCTATATAGTCTATGTCTCGTTGCCCCATGTAGTAGAATATCCCCCAAAAATACCAGCCGGATGGTAGAGAGCATCGCTCCCATTCGTCCTGAATAGCTTCCGCTTCGAGGATATTAAGGCTTTCATCGTACTGTTTGCTGACACTGTACTCGCTCCAGTTCCCAGGTTTAGGATGGTCATCATGGTGTAGGTGATCGGTTAACTCTCTATTAATTACTACTGCATTCACACTGGGCACAATATTGTAGGTATGTGCGACGTATATACTGTCTTCATCTACCTTCGTGGTTGTTTCTCCACGAGTAAATAGATACCCGAATCCCATATCAAATGATCCGGGACTATAGCCTTCACCAACAAGTAGACTGAAAATATGTGCAGTGTCTACAAACTTATCCGTCACGACTTCTCCATTATCATAATATCTGTCCCGATAAACAACGGCACTGTACCGCAATGAAAGGTTGAATTGTGCTTCTTCCCAAATCCAATCTCTGCGGTATTTCACATCTATCAGCTTCGGCTCGGCATAAATCTGCTTCACCGTAATCTGTTGTGTGGCTCCGCCGCCTGTCAGCGTGATGGTGCCTTGCCAGTCGATGGTGTCGGGCAGGGCATCGATGCGGAAGCTAAGCTCTTGCTCCTGCAGGGCGCGGGTGATGGGGAGCTGGGTAATCCAGTCTACGTCAGTGGTGGCCGTTACTTCCACATTGGCTTGCACGGGAAAGGAGAGGGTGTCTTCGGCAGCGAGGACGGTGTATTCGCTCTGCGCCAGCACGATGGCATCGAGCTGCAGTTGCGTCACGGTTAGCGTGTCGGCCAGGCCTTCCGTCTCGCTGGTGAAGATGATTTGCGCCGTGCGGCTGTCGTAGGTGTCGTTGGGCGCGATGGTGAAGTAGTGGGTGTAGGCGGAGAGGGCACGGGTGGAGGCTTCGGTCAGCCAGTCCACGGCGGGCATCTGCACCTCGTAGTCGGTGTTGCTACGCAGTTCCACTTGGATGGTCTCGCCCGTGCTGCCTACCAGGTATTCCCGCTGCCCCAGCACCAGTGTGGGGCCTGTGCCTGCTTGGTAGACGGTGACTTGCTCGGTCAGCCCGCCGCCTGTCAGGGTAATCGTGGCTTGGCGGGGTTCGGTATCCTCGTTCGCTGCCGCTTCAAAGCTTAGGGTGCTCTCGGTCAGGGCGCGGGTAGTGGCGGTGGTCAGCCAGTCGGCTCCCGGCTCGATGGTATAACTCACGGAGACGTTGGCCTGCACGATGAGGGTGAAGCTGCCGCCCTCGGCATCCAGCTCTACCTTGTTGGACGATACCAGCAAGGCGTCCTGCTGCTTCTGGGTGACGGTCAGGGTGGTCTGCTGTCCGGCGCAGGTCAGGGTGATGGCTGCGTTGCGCTCGTCGTAGGTGTCGTTGGGTTGGGTGGTGATGGTCAGGGTGTTTTCGCCTGCCCGTCCGCCGGTGGGCTGCACGCTCACCCAGTCGGCTGCGCGTGTCACGGCGGTGACCTCGGCCGTCCAATCGTCGGTGGCGGTGAAGGTCAGGGTTGCCGTTCCGCCCGCCTGCTCCAGCACGGGTGCGGTGTCCTCGCCTGCGGGGATAGTAATGGATTGGGAAGGGGTATCGGGATTGTCGGGGGTGTTGTCCGGGTTGTCATCGCTGCACGCGGCTCCGAACGCCCCCATCAGGAAATACAGTATGAAAGGCAAAGTATGTATCCGTTTATTAACGGATGTCAATTTCTAGGGGAGGTAATTTCCCTTTGTCAGTTTTCGTTTCATAATGTTGCGTGCTAATATTGTTAATAAATAGGGTTTGTTATTTTACTGTTTCGGCTTGAGTGCGGGGCTCGCGGCGAGTGTCCCAGAGGGCGGCGATACGGAGTGTGTCTGTATTCTTGTCATAATGATAAATCAACTTATAGTGCTTATGAATGACAAGACTACGAAATGGTAGGCCGCTACCTTGCAATAAAGGTTCTACTTTACCGATAAAAGGGGCACTTGCCAGCCTTTTCACCCCACACTCGTGTGCCGTATCTTAGGATGTCCCGCTGATTCTGGCAAGCAAGCTCGTCCCACACTATCTTAGCCATGGCATTTCTTGCAGCAGTTCTTTTTCTACTTCTTCATCGCTAATGCCCGGGTCGCCTTGCTGTATGCGTTTCCCTACTTGATGCAGGTGCCGCCTCATTTCCTCCACGGTGTATTGACAGGGGGCACCTTGGGATTGCATTTCAGCATCGTTCAGCAACCTCTCTGCCAACCAGCGTTCGTTTTCACTGCCCAACGAGAGCGACTTCAAGAAGTCATAAAGAGCATCCATAGAGATAGTGGCATTCATTGTCTGTTCCTCCTTGTATAAGTGAATGATGTCGCAAATATACATTTTTGTCATTGAATACCAAAGGGTAACGACCGTTTTTTCATCGGCAGTGCAGAATCCGAATATAGATATGCGCTCCCTATCCCATCACCCAACGGGTCTTCTTCCCAAAGCAACGATAGCACAGAGCCACGATGAGCCACGACACGCCAAAAGCAATGACCGCCGCCAACGGAATCTGCAAGCCGATAGGGACCTGCAACGCACGCACCGCCAGAACGGAGGGACCCGTAAGGAAATAATGTATCATGTAAACCCCGAAACCGCAAAGCGTCAGGTTGGACAATAAGCGAATCAAACGTTCCGAACGTACCTTCACTCGCTTGCACCACATGAACAGTGGGATGGTCATTAGCACCACATTCAGCGAACAGTAAGTGAAAAACAGTTCGTATTCTTCCGGTGTATAGTTCGGACGGGCAATCATATGTCGGAATCCTGTCCAGGTGATGATATATCCCAGCAAGAACATCGGAATCCCCCAGCTGTATGCTTGTGTTCGGTTCCAGTCATGATGCCGCAAATAGTGCCCCAACAGTAGATAACCGTTGAATCCAGCAAAATAATATAACATGCCGAAGCTGTTCCACGAGCATTCTCCCCACAGGTATGGAGCTACGAACTCGTGTGCATAAGGCAACAGCGTAGTCACTCCCCATGCCCCAAGGAAATAGCGTTTGGCACGTTCGGAAGCCTGCGATACCCATGCGGAGAAGATGGGTAAGTACAGATACAAGCCGATGAGCAGATAGATGTACCACATGTGTACGCCCAACGGTGAGAAGTTAACGGACATCTGAACGATATATCCGAGGCTGACCGCCAGAGACTGTGTCATCACCTCTTCACCCGAATAGGGAAAGAAATCGAGAATGACCTTTGCGTCCAATCCCAGTGCCCCCGTAAGCCAGGGGAACAGACTGTAGAGCAACGTCCATATCACAAAGGGGAAAAACACACGCGGGATGCGTTTCCGGTAGAACACTGAAACCTCACCACGCACAGGCAACAGCAACGCACCGGTAATCATGACGAACAACGGCACACAAGGACGTAACACCGCTCCATAGACTCCGCCCCAGAACTTGATTTCGTCTATGTCTGGCGAATCACCCGGATAAAAATTGAAAGGGTCGGTACAATGGCAGCACACCACGGTAAACATGGCCACCAAGCGGACTACGTCCAGCCAGACGACACGCTGAGGTGAAGATACGATTAATTCAGATGGTTGCATAGCTATGTGATGTTTGTTATAAGGCTACAAAGGTGTGCCAAAAAAGTGAAATATGCAAGAGTCACTTGGATACCTGAGGTCGAAAGGCGTTTTTTGGCAGTATCCACGGGAAGTAACACATTAATTTGTATCTTTGCACCTCTGATTGATTAATAAATACCGAATAGAATATGTTAGAAATCAAAGACCTTCATGCCAGTATCAATGGTAAAGAGATATTGAAAGGCATTAACCTCACGATTCGTGATGGCGAAGTTCACGCGCTTATGGGACAGAACGGTGCCGGTAAGAGCACGTTGAGCAACGTATTGGTAGGTCATCCGGCTTACGAAGTGACGCGCGGCTCGGTGACTTTCAACGGCAAGGACTTGTTGGCTCTTTCTCCCGAAGACCGGGCACATGAAGGGCTGTTCCTTTCCTTTCAGACACCGGTGGAG
Organism: uncultured Bacteroides sp.; assembly: GCA_944322355.1. Lineage (GTDB taxonomy): Bacteria > Bacteroidota > Bacteroidia > Bacteroidales > Bacteroidaceae > Bacteroides. Next base: position 31,483 of record CALUOT010000007.1, read on the forward strand.
ATTCCCGGTGTGTCGATGGTGAACTTCCTGCGTACGGCGGTCAATGAGCAACGCAAATACCGTCATTTGCCTGCCCTCTCTGCTTCGGAGTTCCTTAAGTTGATGCGTGAAAAACGTGCCATTGTGGAGTTGGATAGCAAGTTGGCCAACCGCTCAGTAAACGAAGGATTCAGTGGAGGTGAGAAGAAGCGTAACGAGATTTTCCAGATGGCCATGCTGGAACCGACCTTCGCCATCTTGGACGAGACGGACTCCGGACTGGATGTGGACGCCTTGCGCATTGTGGCTGAAGGTTTCAACAAGTTGCGCACTTCGCAGACTTCTGCTCTTGTCATCACGCATTATCAGCGCCTGCTAGATTATCTGAAGCCGGACACGGTGCATGTGCTCCTCGGTGGTCGCATCGTCAAGACTGGTGGTCCGGAGTTGGCACAGGAGATTGAACAACGTGGTTTCGATTGGATAAAAAAAGAACAAATCAATGAAGAATGAAGAACGAAAAATGAAGAATTCCATTCCTTTTCCAAGAAGACAGATGGAGTTCTTTGCCAATTCTTCATTCTTCATTCATAATTCTTCATTAAATAAGTTATGAGACCCGAACAACAATACATTGATTTATACAACCAGGCAGAGGCGTTATTGCGTGCACAAAGTGCCGAATCGTTGAATCATCTGCGTGCCGGTGCCTTTGCCGATTTTGAGCGGTTGGGCTTTCCTACACGTCGGCAGGAGGAATATAAATACACCGATGTCGCCAAAAGTTTTGAACCAGACTATGGCATGAATCTCAAGCGGTTGGCTGTGCCTGTCAACCCGTATGAAGTCTTCAAATGCGACGTTCCCAATTTATCAACTTCACTCTATTTTGTTGTGAACGACGGACTTGTATCAGTACAGAAGGCATTGCCGGATGGAGTTGTAATGGACAGTTTTCATAACTGTCCGGATTTGGTTGAACCCTATCTAGGGCGACTGGCTGATACCTCAACGGATGGGATAACAGCTTTTAACACGGCTTTCGCCCAAGATGGCGTGTTACTTTATGTCCCCAAAGGAGTAGTACTGGAGAAACCTATCCAACTCATCAACATACTGCGTAGTGCCGTTCCTCTGTTGGTGAATCGGCGTGTACTCATTGTACTGGAAGATGGAGCTCAAGCCAAACTGTTGATGTGCGATCACGCGATGGATGAGGTAAATTTCCTGGCAACCCAAGTGATAGAGGTGTTTGTCGGAAAGGGCGCCGTCTTCGACTTGTATGAATTGGAGGAAACGCATGTCGGCAACACACGTTTCAGTAATCTTTATGTCCATCAGGAGGAAGGCAGCAACGTTCTGCTCAATGGGATGACCTTGACTTGTGGCACCACACGCAATACGACGCGGGTTCGTCTGGCAGGTGAACATGCCGAACTGAATCTTTGCGGCATGGCCATAGCCGATGGCAATCAGCATGTGGACAACCGCACCGTCATCGACCACGCCGTTCCTTCCTGCCGCTCCAACGAACTCTACAAGTACGTCTTGGACGAACAGGCCACAGGTGCCTTTGCCGGACTCATCCTGGTACGTCCTGGTGCACAGCACACCGATGCCCGGCAGACTAACCGCAACCTCTGTGCTACCCGTGAGGCCCGTATGTTTACCCAACCCCAATTGGAGATTTATGCCGATGACGTGAAGTGTAGTCATGGAGCCACTGTGGGACAACTGGATGAGGCAGCTTTGTTCTATATGCGACAACGGGGCATTCCGTTGCATGAAGCACGCCTGTTGCTGATGTTTGCTTTTGTCAATGAAGTAGTGGATACCATTCGCCTCGATGCACTGAAAGACCGTCTGCACCATTTGGTGGAGAAGCGTTTCCGTGGCGAGTTAGGCAAATGTCGGGATTGTAAGGTGATGTGCAAATAAATTCTTGAAGTATTGCTATGTTATACGACATCCAACAGATACGCGCCGACTTCCCCATTCTTTCTCGTACGGTGTACGGGAAGTCGCTGGTTTATTTTGATAATGGGGCAACTACTCAGAAACCTCGACAAGTAGTGGAGGCCATCACGGACGAGTATTACAATACGAATGCCAATGTACACCGAGGTGTTCACTTCCTCTCGCAGCAAGCCACAGAACTACATGAAGCCAGCCGCGAGACCGTCCGCAAGTTTATCAACGCCCGCAGTACCAACGAAATCGTCTTCACGCGCGGCACTACAGAGAGCATCAATCTCTTTGTATCCAGTTTTGGCGAGGAGTTCATGCAAGAGGGGGACGAAGTGATTGTTTCCGTAATGGAGCATCACAGCAACATCGTGCCTTGGCAACTGCTGGCCGCCAAACGAGGCATTGCCATTAAAGTCATTCCGATGAACAACCGGGGTGAATTGCTGATGGATGAATATCGCCGTTTGTTCTCCGAACGTACCAAAGTAGTAAGTGTGACTCACGTCAGCAATGTGTTGGGAACCGTTAACCCGGTACGCGAACTCATTGACTATGCCCATAGCCAAGGCGTACCGGTACTGATAGACGGGGCGCAAAGCATTCCTCACATGCCCGTTGATGTCCAACAGCTCGATGCCGATTTTTACGTATTCTCTGCCCACAAGATATATGGCCCCACCGGAGTTGGTGTGCTCTATGGCAAGGAAGAATGGCTGGACAAGTTGCCTCCTTATCAAGGCGGCGGGGAAATGATTCAACATGTTTCGTTCGAGAAGACGACTTTCAACGAACTGCCTTTCAAGTTCGAGGCCGGTACACCGGACTACATCGGTACCACAGGATTGGCCAAAGCGTTGGATTATGTATCTTCCATCGGCATGGAGAACATTGCCGCCTATGAGCATGAATTGACCCAATATGCACTCCGGCGTTTGAAGGAAATCCCCGGCATGTGCATTTTCGGTGAAGCGCAGGAGCGTGGCAGTGTCATCTCTTTCCTGGTAGGCGACATTCACCATTTCGATATGGGTACGTTGCTCGACCGTCTCGGCATTGCTGTTCGCACCGGTCATCATTGCGCCCAGCCGCTGATGATTCGCCTAGGCATTGAGGGGACGGTACGTGCTTCTTTCGGGCTGTATAATACCAAGGAAGAAGTAGACGTCCTGGTGAGCGGCATTGAGAGGGTACGGAAAATGTTTCTCTGATTTTCCTTAAAAAAACGGGAAGCACTGCAACTTTTCAGTCCTATTTCCGACTAATAGGACAAAACATTTAAATAAGAAAATTATGTTACTGACAACAACTTCTATGATTGAAGGCGGGAAGATTACCCGTTATTATGGCATCGTATCGGGCGAGACGATTATCGGTGCGAATGTATTCCGCGATTTCTTTGCCGGTATCCGCGACATAGTGGGTGGACGGAGCGGTTCGTATGAAGAAGTACTTCGCGAAGCCAAGGAGACCGCTTTGCGTGAAATGGAGGAGCAAGCCCGTGCATTGGGCGCCAATGCCGTTATCGGGGTTGATCTGGACTATGAAACCGTAGGAGGCAGTGGTTCCATGCTGATGGTTACAGCTGCCGGGACGGCTGTGACAGTAGAATAATTCCTGTTGTCATAAAGAACAAGAGAGTGTGTCAAGAATGAACGTTATTGTTCATCTTGACACACTTTTTTGTGGGAAGAAATTACATTTAATGGGACGACGCGGCACATTTAAAGAAACAGTCCGGCACATTTAAAGAAACGGGCAGGCACATTAAATGTAAAAAGGAACCTCATCCCTTAAAAAGGTTCAGCATATTCTTTTCCAATTGCAATTCCTTAATATTCCTGTCCGGCGACACCAGCATCAGGCTCTTAATGACATCACCCGGCTCGCAGGTATAATCATAGTAAGCACGCTGTTCCTCCGTTAGCTGTTCCTTGGGTATAACCTCCGTACGCATTTCGCCAAACTCTTCCAAAGGAATCTCGTCACCTTGTCGCACAAAGAGAACACGGCGGGCAATGGGGTTGCGGTTGTAATCATGTGTCAGGTAAATCCCTTTTAAATAATTGGGATATTCGATGATGGGCAGTTGCAGATAGACCACCTTCAAGGCCAGTTGCAGGCGTTTCTGCTCGTTAAACATCAGATAACCGATTTGAAAAGGCGAGAACAGGCCGACTCCCGCATAATAGTCGCCCGACATGCTTTGCGAATAAACTTTGGGGATAGTATCCCCATCATTGATGGAAGAAATAAGATAAGGCTCCACTTTCAACCCGTCGGAAAAAGACGAAGAACTGTATGCCAGATAGAGTCCGGTGTACACCCCCGCATTGGGCAGGTATTTCATAGCTTCCTTTTCGATGTCGTCCAAGAAGGGACGCCCTGTATTCTTGCTCGGCTGCCGAGGCTCGATGTGGCTCACTTTATCATAAAGATCATCCAAGCAACCCAGCAATTTCCGTTTGGAAACATTATTCACTTGTTGCAAAGCCTTGTCCAGCGCCTTGTCATCTTCTTCGCCGGCCGAAAGCAGATTGATGTACATGGGTAGCACTGTTGAATAGAGAGAAGAAAGCACGCTCGAAGCGATGTCGGTTTCTTCTGCAATGTCTTTCATGCGGACGCCCGAATCACGCAGTTTCTTCAGGCGTTCGTAGAGGGATATGAGTTTTTCCATTCTGATGATTGTTGATGTTAAGCCGGGGGCAAAAATACGCAACCTTTGTTACATAGATATTTCATTTATTGCATTCTTGTGACATTGTTTTAATATAAATATTTCATAATTATTCATAATTATTACAGGATTTGCGGAATCTATAATACATGATAAATTAATTTTTTAAGCCACCGGACCGAAGTAGTTTTGCTGCGGAAAAATCAAAATAACTCCATCGAAATAAACGAATTAAATCATTATAAATGGAACAGATTGCTAAAAACAAACGACTCTCCGAGTTACTATTAATTCTTTGGGCAGGTGGTGCCGCCTTGCTTTCTTATTCCTTAGTCTATGCGTTGCGTAAGCCCTACACGGCAGCTTCGTTCGAAGGACTTACGTTCTTCGGCAGCGATTACAAAGTGGCCGTAACCACCATCCAGATTTTAGGTTATGTCATAGCCAAGTTCTTCGGAATTAAAATCATTTCGGAACTCAAGCGGGAAAACCGCTTCCGCTTCTTTGCAGGTTCAGCCGTGTTGGCCGAACTAGCATTGGTCGGTTTCGGACTGCTGGATGCTCCTTATAATGTAATAGCCATGTTTGTCAACGGTCTGTCCTTAGGTTGCATGTGGGGAGTGATCTTCAGCTTCATCGAAGGACGCAAGGTGACGGACATCTTAGCCAGCCTGTTGGGAGTAAGCATGGTGTTCAGTTCCGGTGTAGCCAAAAGTTTCGGTTTGTTTGCCATGAACGATTTGCACATCGATGCTTTCTGGATGCCGGCTGTCATTGGTGGATTCGCTTTGCCACTATTGGTTTTGATGGGCTATTTGCTGAAACGCCTTCCCCACCCCACGGCCGAAGATATTGCGTTGCGCAACGAACGTGTCACTCTGGATGCCCAAGGCCGCAAAGCCCTTTTCCTGAAGTATGCCCCCATCCTCTCGCTTTTGTTCATAGGTAACTTCATGCTTCTTGTCCTGCGCGACATCAAAGAAGATTTCCTGGTCAACATACTCGACATGAGCGGACAGTCGTCATGGCTTTTTGCCCGTATCGACACCATCGTAACGCTCATCATCTTGGGCTTGTTCACGCTGTTCATCTTCTTCCGCAGCAACATTAAGGCCTTGCTCACGTTGATGATGCTGGTCATTGCCGGCGCCGTAGGTGCCTTGTGTACCGTATGTTTCAGTATAGCTGCCGTCTTGATTTACAAGAAGTACAAAGCTACTTTCGGAACAACTTCCACAGGACAAACCACGTACCTGACCATGCAATACCATCCGGTTTACAATCAGACAGGATTGAACTGCGAGAACAACTGCCAATAAGAACGGAAGCACGGCGCCTGCCACAGCCTGGCAACTTGCCAAGCGCAAAGCAGGACGCATTCTCCTGCTGGACGGAAATGAAATAGCTTCGCAAGCCTCATCACGGGCGGCCTGCTTGCTGACAAGGGCACGTACCAAACCCGCCCTGATGGAACTGGTGCAGGAAACCTACGATTGCATTGATGAAATAGAAGCCCTCTTAGGGGAATCGCTCGGCCTGCAAACTTGTGGAAGCATCACCATCGCTTCCTCCGAAGCCTCGCTCAAGGAAGTGGAAGCCTTGGAAGAAGCAGCCAACCGCTTCGGTATCCCTAACGAACGCATCGGCCGGGAGCGTACCGCCCAACTCTTGCCCTGGATAGACACCGAGGCCGTGGACGTATCCCTCTACATGCCCACCGACGCATTCATAGACTCAGCCCTGCTCTGCTCAGGTTATGCCAAAGCAGCCGCTCGCTTAGGTGTAGAACTTCGTCCGAACTGCAAGGTAGCTTCCCTGATGACCGAAGGAGACCGTATATGTGGCGTGGAACTGACAAACGGTACCCGGCTTACCGCTCCCGTAGTAGTCAACGCCGCCGGTGCATGGGCCAATCTGTTGATGCGTCCTTTACACGTAGGGTTGCCTTTTACCCCCGTGCGCAGCCATTTCTGGATTACGGCCATCGACCGTGAGCGTTTCCCGGCCAATCATCCGTTTACCGTGATACCCGATGCCCGTGCTTTCACCCGTTCGGACGTGGGAGCCCTCATCATCGGCCTGCGCGAAAGCCATTGCCAACCTTTCGATCCGTCTACCTTGACGAACAAGTTGGAAGATTTCGATTTCCGCAAGGAAGCCGAATGGACCGTGCTGGATGAATGCGCCCCTCTGCTGAAACGTTATCTGCACGACATCGATGACTTGCCCATCGCCCACTACATGGCCGGTCCTTCGTGCTACGTGCCCGACGCCAAGTTTATCATCGGCCCTGTCCGGGCATGGAAAGGCTTGTTCACCGTAACAGGATGTTGCGGTGGAGGGGTAGCCGCCGGGGGAGGTATGGGACGCCTGGCGGCAGAACTCATCATGGGCGAAACCCCGTTCGTAGACCCCGCCTTGTTTGCCCCGGAACGGTTTGGAGAAGTAGACCCGTTCTCCGAAGCTTTCCAGCAACGTTGTGCCGACGCGCGTTCCAACAAGAAAGGCGGATAAGCTACTCCGTATGAAACAATATTACCCGAACTAACTATTAACTACAATGAACCGATATATTGTATTCTTAAAACAAGTACCACAGTCCACTCACGTGGAAATAGACCCGGTAACCCAGACGCTGAAGCGTTCTTCTGCACTGAGTCAAACCAATCCCGATGACCTTTATGCCCTGCAAGCTGCCCTCGACCTGAAGCGTACCACGCAGGCCGAAGTCGTGGCAGTCAGCATGGGACCGGCTTCGGCAGAAACCGTGCTGCGCGAAGCTTTACAACGCGGAGCCGACCGCGCCATCCTCGTCTCCTCACCGGCCTTTGCCGGAAGCGATACCTGGTGTACCAGCCTGACACTGGCTGCCGCCGTACGCAAGATAGGAACCTACAACCTGCTGTTCTTCGGGCGCATGGCTATTGATGGCGACACGGCACAAGTGGGTCCCGAAGTCGCAGGACAGTTGGACATCCCGCAAATAACGAACCTCATCACCATAGAGAAGCAGGATGAAGCAGGACTGCACGTGCGCCGTATGGCCGGTCGCATGCAACAAAGCCTCATCGTGCAACTGCCCTGCGCCATCATGGTCAGTCGCGAAAACGGTTCCTTGGCCTGCCCTACCCTGTCGGGCTGGCGACGGGCCCAACAGCAAACCATCATCCGCTGGGACGAGCACGACCTGAGCATCGAGCCCTCTACCGTAGGTCTGCATGCCTCCCCTACGCAAGTTGCATCGACCACCGTACCTCAACACACGAAAGACATCCGGTGGATAACCCAAGGGAGTGAGCTCACTGCCCTGTTACATACTATTCTTCAACCTCAACCCACACACGCTTATGAATTCAACACCCTCTTTTGCCCTGCAAGTTCAAAAAGACCGTTGCACCGGATGCGGACTCTGTGCCGACACGTGTGCCTACAACGCCATTCATGTTGAAACCTATCCGGAGATAGACCCTTACGCCTGCCGCCTTTGCGGAAGTTGTGTACAGGCATGTCCGGCAGAAGCCTTGGTCATGGATATCCCCACTCCTCAATTGGTCGACACTACCCGTCCTGCCTCCCAAGGGATCTGGGTCTTGGCCGAAGTAGAAGATAACGCCCTTGCCACCGTGACCTGCGAATTGTTAGGAAAGGCGGTAGAACTTTCTGCCTCATTGAAACAGAAAGTAGAAGCCGTGCTGATAGGCCATCAAGTGAACGAAGTAATCCCGCAGTTAATAGCCCATGGAGCCCAACGGGTGCATCTGATAGATGCGGAACCGTTCGCTTCGTTCATCGAAGAAAACTATGCCCGCGCTGTAGTCGAACTGGTCAAACAACATCATCCTGACATCCTGTTGGTAGGCGCGACTCCCCGTGGTCGCGGACTCTCGGCACGTATTGCCGCCCGCAAATGGCTTCCGTCCGTCCGGGCATCATGAAGGCCTTACCTGCCGATGAATCGCTTACGGGAGAAATCATACGACACGACTTCTCCGGGTTCTGTCCCGATACCCGTATCCGCCTCATCCGTGAAGTTCTGGAAGAAGCTACCGGCGATTCGTTAGGAAACAGCCGAATCATCATCGGAGTGGGACGCGGTGTCAAGACTCCTGCCCTTGTTGAACGCATCCGGAGGTGGGCTGCACAGATAGGAGCCGTAGTAGCCGGTTCGCGGGCTGCGGTAGAAGCCGGCCTGATTGAAGCCCATAAACAAGTGGGACAAACCGGACACACCATTGCCCCCGATCTCTATGTAGCTATCGGCATCAGTGGACAAATCCAACACACGGCAGCTATCACCGGTGCTAAAAAAATCATTGCCATCAACCCGGATTGCAACGCCCCCATCTTCCATGTGGCCGACTATGGTTGGGTGACCACCACCGAAGAAGCTCTTTCTCAACTGACTGGCGAAGCGATATGAGACGACACATGCTAACTTTCCTGTCCATCTTCCTATGTATAGGGATGGCAGGAAACGCCCAAGACCAGCTGAAAGTAAAATTCCGTTCGCGTGCCTTGCTCGACGCCACGGTGTCGGGCTATGGCAAAGAGAGTGTACAGGGATACTACAGGGTGGAAGACTTCCGTGTAGGCTTCAAAGCCAACTACAAAGCCTTCGAGCTGAAAGCCGACATCGGCCTGGGTGGCGGGAAAGTGGCCATAAAAGACCTATTGCTGAATTATCATTTCAAGAATAGTGTATTGGCATTGGGCAACAGCTACGAACCTTTCTCACTCGATATGCTCATCAGCACGGCCGACCTTCGTTTTCATCAGTCAGCTGCTTCCGTATTAGCCTTTACCGACAGCCGCAAACTGGGTGCCACTTACCACTACTACACACCCAACTGGTATCTGGCCACGGGCATCTATACGCACAACGACATCAACAAGATCGGGGGCGACGAACAAAAAAATGCTTTTGTCTCTACTTCGCGTGCCGTATGGCGCAAACAAGCTCCCGCAAACCGACTTATTCACGTGGGTGGTGCTTTCTCTGTCCGTACCCAACAAGTTAACACCGAAGGAGAAGCATCGGGTACCATTGATAGCGAAGGAGTGACTTCCATGTTTCCTGCATCGCTCCTTCATGCCACCATCAACGGAGTAGGAAGCGAACTAAAAGCCGTAGCCGAAATGCTTTATACCGCTCCCCGCTGGATGATACAGGCTGAATACTACTATGACCAATTGAATCGTACCGAAAGCCGAAAAGCCTATCGCTCACACGGAGGCTACGTGCAAGGTGGATTTCTGCTGATGGGACGCGGCTTTGCTTACGACTCCATGTATGCCATCCCCGGCCGTCCCGTTACCCCAATGGCACTGGAACTGGTAGCCCGTTTCAACTATACGGATATGAACGACTCCCGAACCGACATCTTCGGAGGCGAAGAAAAAGACCTTTCCATCGGGCTAAACTTCTACCTGAATCAATATCTCGGCGTGAAACTCAACGGAAGTTACGTATGGGTGGGCGAACATTGTGATAATTTCTATCAGGACAACTTTTCCTGGCACAGGTCCGCATCCAGTATATTTTTTAATCAAAGGATTACACGTCCTTACTTATCATAATATTGTAACATTTTTTGAGCCAATCTGCGCATTTCCTTACGTACTGATTCGGGTTTCAACACTTCCAACTGGTCGCCTTGAGCAAGTACCAGTTGGTAGAAGTCGAAAGTTGGCTTCAAGTGGTATTCAAAAAGAACCGATTCGTCATCACTTTCCATCTCACGTTGTGACTCATGCAGGGGCAGGGTACGCAAATAATCTGCAAAGCCACCGTATGCCCGAAGAACAATCTGTTGAATGGATTCGCCAGAAGTGATTACACCACAACAACCTTCAAAATAACGGTTTACGTCGAAGTTCTTCTTCATCTTGAACGTCTTGTCCGTATCTCGAATGTCTGAAATGCGGTCAAGGGCATATACACGATATACGTCACTCGGCTTTCTGCCTTTCCCTTTGTTCTTTTCGGAGTAATACGGACTGCGAGCCACCACATACCAACGACGTCTCACTACTTTCAGACAGTAAGGTTCTATGTCAAATGTACTGGGCTCCGGTTTCCCGAATCCCTGATGCGTTATGTTCAGCACACGGTTATTGCGCATCGCTTCCGCAATGCGTGTCAGCCATGTCTGTCCCGAAGGAATTTCCTCAAAGATAATCCGGTCCTCCAGTTTATTGTCCGCTTGTATCTGGTTCAGCGTGGCGTATGAACTGATGAGCCAACTGCGCAGATTGTTGCCTTCGATACGTTCCGGCTCATCAATGTAATAGTAATAACCGTTTTTCCGGTCACAATCTATATATACATCGAAGATGTCTTTGATGGCTTTCTTATGGTTATGAAAAGTCTTCAAAGGCAATTCCTCGCCATAGCTCAGTCCGCTTTCCTGCCAAAGTTTGTCGATTTCCTCAAACGTCAGCCGTTTGTATCTGAGCAGGATGTCCATCAGCCATACATACCGTCCAAAAAGATTTGCTGCCATATTCCTATCATTTAATGGTTATGCCACAAAGTTACACATTCTGTTGAGCCAAATCGTGGCACAACTTCTCTTTTTTCTCTTAGTTGCATTTTTCTTATGTTGTGCTTCCATTTGGCACATGTCTGTTTCTATCTTTGCCCCTGCTAATCATCAACAAGTACGAACAATGAGAACCATTCAGAACCACGATGTGAAAATATTCACAGACAACATCGAGACTACTGCCATCGAACAGATAGAGCGGTTGCTAACCATCCCTGTATTCAGTAATTGCAAAATCCGCATCATGCCCGATGTACATGCCGGAGCCGGATGTGTCATCGGCTTTACGGGCAACTTGGGTGACAAGGTTATCCCCAACATCGTAGGCGTAGATATCGGCTGCGGCATCCTGGTACAGCCGTTTGCCTGCATGAAAGAGATTGATTACCATGCTTTGAACGAGTTCATCTTACACCACATCCCTTCCGGGCGCAATTATCGGGACAATCAGTATGTTCCGCTTCCACAAAAATACATGGATGCCTACCGCGAGAGCAAAGACCTCATCAAGCAACTGTATAGCTATCGGGAACTAAAAGAAACGAAACGCCTCAACCTCTCCATCGGTTCCTTGGGAGGGGGCAACCACTTCATCGAACTGGACAAGGATGAAAGCGGCTTATATTATTTAGTGGTACACACCGGAAGCCGTAACCTGGGTAAGCAAGTGGCACAAATTTATCAGAAATTGGCCGTAAAGTGTCAATCCGGCTGGGCGGAACTGATGGAAGAACAGAACCGATTGATTGCGGAATACAAACAAGCCGGACGAAAAGACGAGTTGCAGGACGTCATCCGCGAACTGCACAATTCGTTCAAGATGCGCAAACCTGCCATACCGACTGATTTATCTTACCTGGAAGGCAGCTATCGGGAAGACTACCTGCACGATATGCGTCTTTGCCAACAATGGGCGAAGATAAACCGCCGCATGATTACGGGACTCATCATGGATTACCTGATTACGCAGGGAGTAACCGAAAGACAAGACACCGGACTCCAATTTGAAAGTGTCCACAATTACATCGGCGATGATAACCTCATTCGCAAGGGAGCCATCTCTGCCCGGGCCGGAGAGAAATGCATCATCCCGTTGAACATGCGCGACGGTTCCCTCATCTGCATTGGCAAGGGCAATGAAGATTGGAACTGTTCAGCTCCACATGGAGCGGGGCGCATCATGAGCCGAAGTCAAGCTTTCCAACAAATCAGCATGGATGACTATCGCCAATCAATGAACGGGATTTACAGTGAAAGCCTTTCGGAAGAAACCAAGGACGAATCGCCGATGGTATATAAGCCCAAGGACGAAATCATCCGAAACATCGGGGACACGGTGTCGGTAGTGAATGTGATTAAACCGGTGTATAACTTTAAGGCGGCGGAGTAAAGCAAAGCGGTTTACGATATTGTCTCTAATTTATTTTGCAGTTCAAAAATGTTTTGTAACTTTGAGGCGTTACAAAAAGCTAACGAGCAAAAGATAGATAAAAGACATATTGCAAAACTAGTAGACGATTATTCGATTCGCTTAAATTCTGGTACAATTTGAAATGAAATCAAGAATAATAAGTCTAAGCATAGTTTGCACCCTTCCAAGGGCGCAGACCGCTTTTACTTATTCTGATTTCAGGTTTACCAGAGCCTAAGCGAATGGATAGGGAGAAAGAGGGGCTGTGTCCTTTTTTGTTTCCTTGACAAAGTGAAACTATTAATTAATAATTAACATAATCATATCATGAAAGAAGAAATGAAAACAAAGCTAATGCCTCTCTATGAGGAAATGCTATCCAAGTTTGAAGGTAAAGGTCAACTAACGACTTTTTGCGCTCGTTGGGAAAAAAATTTTCCACAAGAAAAAGGAAAAGGAATCCTGTTTGTAGGGCGAGTTGTAAGAAAAGGAACTGAGAATACAACAATTGGCATTGAAAATCTATTCAGCGATACCCATAAAAACAGAATACTTCAACCTGATTATTCCATCAGTTGGGTAGAAAGCAACTCTCGAGTAAAGCACAAAAAAGGCGACTATAATGTTAATCGTTCTGCATTTTGGCAAGTCATAAAAGGTGTAAGTCAAAAAATATATGGGAAAAATAATGAGTGGTATTCACATATTGCATGGACAAACCTTTATAAAGTTTCACCTACAGTAGGCAATCCAACTACTCATCAAGAAAAGATACAACTTCCTTACTGCGTAAAAATTTTAAAAGCAGAAATTGAAGTCTTGCAACCTAAATTTGTAATATTCCTCACCTCTAGACGTGAAGAATATAATGGATTCATTAAAGAGAATTATGGTACACTTGAAAAGTTAGATATAAAGAAGTGGAAAAATGATAAGTATGAAACAAAGCTTTATAAGGTCAACAATGACCTGTACTTTGTCAAATCATATCACCCACAAGGAAAACCCATCCAACAGCATATTGATATAATTTATGATTTAATAAAAGATAAACTATCTGAATAAAAAACTTATGCTTACTTTCATCTCCAACCAAGCCCACTACACCGAAGTCCTTCAACGAGCCTGTTCGGTGAAGAGAACCTTGTGGATAGGAACAGCCGACATCAAAGACCTGTATGTGGAAACAAGGAAAGAGAAACGGCCGTTCTTAGCTCAGTTAGCGGAATTGATAAAGAAAGGAGTAGAAGTGCGGCTCATTCATGCCAAAGAACCCGGTCCGGCTTTTCGAGAGGATTTTGATAAATATCCTTTGCTTTACGACAGGCTGGAGCGGGTTCTTTGTCCACGGGTACATTTCAAGATATTAGTGTTCGATTGTGCGGAAGTCTATATCGGGAGTGCCAACCTGACCGGAGCAGGTATCGGCATGAAAGCGGAAACTACCCGCAACTTCGAGGCCGGCATCCTGACCGACCAACCCGAAATCGTGGAACAAGCCATGAACCTGTTTGATGACGTATGGATAGGGAAAATGTGCAAAACGTGCAAACGCCGGATATATTGTGCAGATCCTATTGCATAAATACTCCAAACAGATGACCTTCGGTCCAATAGTCCATTCATTTTGTAAGCATTTAAGTCAAAACGTCTAATAGGCCACTACCCTGTTCAGCATATATTCTGACGCGGTTTCGGAAGGTTGCAAACATAGAGGCCGAATGTTGCAAACATTCACCCCTTAGGTTGCAAACATTCGGGCCTTAGGGTTGCAACCTTCATAAAGGGCACTTTCACCGGATTAGAATTGTCACAATTTTATCACAAATATTTTCCTCTGCTGTGATATGGCACATCCCTTTCCGACCTTTGTCTACCGGAAGCAAGTTCCAACGTGGAATTTGCCCGAACTATGTTTCACATCTAAAAATCATTCATTATGATGAATCATTTGTGGCGCGTGACTGCCGTAAAGGTCACTGGGAAAGTAACACCCGGCATGTGGGTAGAAGTACTGAAAAGCGGAACCAACGCACCGCCTACCATCAAAGAAATTGGTGTGGAGGTAGAACGCAAATATGGTGTCAAACTCCTACCGGGTTGTAGCCTCAGCAACTTCAAGATTGAAAAAATGGGATAAAACCTATGATCCCGAAGGAGGATGTCGTAAAACGATGTCCTCCTCACTCTTCACTCACACAGCAAAAAAATCCTACACTTATAGCCAATCATGAAAATCAAGCACATCGCCCTGCGCAAAGGCAACTATCACCTTTATGAAGACTACGCCGAAAAACGCCTGATAACAGTTTTGCCTCAAAAAGAGATTGGAGAAGTGGTCGGATATAGCGACCACCATTTGCTCTGCTTGAAAGGTAACCAATACACCGTCCGCTCTCTCCAAGGAGAAGCGGAAATGTCATTTTCTTCCTACACTAATCCGTACCCGATGAAGATTCCCTTCTGCATCGGCGATATGAAAAGCTGTGTCCGGGTAGAAAACGAAGAAGAAGAAAGTCAATGGCGGAAAACCATTCGGCGAATAAAGGAGTTGCCCGGACAAACCGCCGAAGAAAAGCTGAAAGCCATCGTGGAGCAATTGGATGAAGCAGCCTCCACGGCAGGCCTCATCGACCTCTACCGCTTGTGCGACAAAAACTTCTCCCAATTTCTGGAAGAAGCCTTAAAGCTCTATCCTCCCCTTGGAGGAGAGCACCTCCGCTATTTAGCTTTTGATTTATTAGAAGAATGGGGGAAAAGGAATTAGTTGCCTTTCCCTATCAAAACCTTTTTAGAAAAGTTACATTGAAGGGAAAGGCATTCATGCTACATTTTAGTACAGCGGATTTTGAATAAGCATATTATTCTTTTGCATCTCATCCAAGTAAATAGGCATAAAATAAGCCTTGTCATTCCACTTGCGGTCCTGAACGGATTCAATAATGGTGTATGTGGGATCGCCACCTCCGTAGGGATAGCGAATATCAATGCCTTGAGCTGGTTGTATCACTTCAGGTGCTATCATCCATCGGCGGATATCGAAATAACGATGCTGCTCATATGCCAACTCGATCTTACGTTCATGACGGTAACGTTCACGCAGTTCGTCGCCGGTAACGGATGCGGGAATATCGGGCATACCTGCACGGCGGCGTATACGGTTAATATTGTCACGAGCTTCGTCGTACTGCCCCAGTTCGATACAAGCTTCTGCATAGTTAAGCAAAACCTCCGCATAACGTAACTGACGCCAAGGCCACGGCTGACGATCGTATTGATGATTGACAGTAGGATCGAGGAATTTACGCATATAATACCCCGTGTAAGTACCATTCCAGTCCTCAATAGGGCCTTGACGTGTATCGATGCCGGGAGAATAGCTGCCATCGGCTTGTTCATAGAAACCTGTCTGTACGATTCCATCCGGATCACTTGCTATGACATCGTCCGGACGCTGACGCCAATGGCAACCGTCGTAGAATACACAAGCGTAGAACCGAGGTTCACGACCCACATAAGGATGGGCAGCTTGTTCAGGATTGTCCCAACTGAACGGCGTCCCGTCCGCCATCTCATAGGAATCTACCATCTGTCCGGTAGGGGTATTGCCACCCCAACCGTGGAAACCGTTGGGCTGGTTGTACATACCGACATTGGGACATTGAAAGTCACTTTGGTCATGGTTGATGTAGTCGTAGTACATAGTCATAATGTCTTCCTCCGAATCATGACGCAAGAAGATGTTCACATAGTTTTGGGTAGCTTCTTCAACTGATGCAAAAGTCTGTCCTTCTCCATAAAGGCCATACACGCCCAAATCCATAACTGCCTTAGCGGCATCTTTAGCCTGTTGCCAACGCACCTGCCGGTCGCCGCCTACGTAACCTATCAGTTCAGGGTGGTCGTAACCGGAAGCCCAACGCGATTGCGATACGTAAAGGTCACTGGCCGCATAAAGTAATACACGTGCCTTGAGGGCAAGAGCCGCTCCTTTAGTAGCACGTGCTTTATCGCCTTCTACAGGCAGGATCTCAGCAGCTGCATCAAGGTCTTTCACAATAAAATTAACTGTTTCTTCAAACGTATTGCGTGCTATCAGCATGTCATCCGAGGGAGCAAAGGTGCGGTCAATAAGAGGCACACCGCCCCATTGCATCAGCAGCCAATAATAGAAATAACCGCGTAAGTAATGTACTTCACCGCGCAGCTGATTAATGACATCACTATCCAAACCGTTAGCATCCACATTTTCGAAAAAGAGGTTGCAGGCACGAATGTTGGAATAGAGGCTGTTCCATGTAATGTTTGAGAAGGTAGTAATCCAAAAACCAGGAGCTAAAATACCTTGATAACTAGGACTAAGCTCGCTCATGACAACGGGCTGACTTTCCCACGCCCATACTTCCATAGCTTCATCGCAGAGAGAGGAAAGCATGACTGTATGGAAACCCCATTTTTGTCCCTTATAAATATTGTTTACAAAAGCCGTGGTAAGAGCTTCATCGGTCCATACGGTGGCGTCAGAATAGCGATCGACAGGATCGATATCCAAGAAATCGTTACAAGAAGTGACTCCTAAACAGAAAAGAAGACACAAACCATATAATAAATGTGTTATTTTCATAATTTACAATGTAAGTTTGAGGATTTATAATTTATGATTTAATTAGAACGTCACGTTGACACCGAAGTTAATAACCTTGTTCAACGGATAGTTGTAGCCTGATCCACTGGTATTTTCAGGGTCGTAATCCTTCATGTCCGGAGCAAAAGTAAGCAAGTTGTAACCACTAATATAAACACGCAGATTTTGAACATCGAATTTTTTTGTCCAGTCGGTAGGCAAGGTATAACCCAATTCGATATTTTTCAGACGAATATAGTCTGTCTTATGCAGCCAGAAAGTGTTCTGTTGGTTAACAAAGTACTCATTACTACGGTTGTACGTGCGCGGGAAGCTGGCGTTAGGATTATCCTCCGTCCAACGGTTGTCGTAGAAGCTCTTTAAGAAATTGGCAAAGTCACCAGACTCGGTTGTTTGATAGAATACACCGCCAAAGGCTCCTTGGAATAATAATGAAAGATCAATACCCTTCCAGCCAAGGTCGATATTGAGACCACCTGTATAAATAGGAGTACGGCTTTTGTCATTGCGCACACGGTCGTTGCCGTCAATGACTCCATCCTCATTGTAATCTCGGAAAATAATATCGCCGGGACGAGCACCTGCCCAGTGTGGATATGACTCTACATGAGCTTCGTCACGGAAAATACCGATAGCTTCATAATATAGGCTGGAATTGATGGGACGACCGGTAGAACGTTGCCATTCTGGTACACCAGGAGCCTCGTCCCAATACAGAATTTTATTCTTGGCATATACACCGTTCAAGTTGATACCCAAACGGAAATCACCGAACTGATGACGATAGTCTATGTTGAAGTCGATACCTTGATTACGTACCTTACCCAGATTCTCATCGGGCAATGACAAACCGGATGTAGCGGGTACACTGGCATTGCGTTGCCAAAGGATATCACTGCGTTGATTGTGGAAATAGTCTACAGTCAAAGCCAAATCGCCATTGAGGAATTGCAGATCGAGACCTACGTTTTTCTGTGTGGCTTTTTCCCACGTAACGTTACGATTGGGTGCTACACCTTCAACCAAAGCCTGATTCATGGAGGCTCCTTCGCCGGTAATATACATTAAGTCGGAAAATGTGTAAGCTGACATGTATTGGTACGGGTCTATGAGGTCGTTACCTGTCTGTCCCCACGAGAAACGTACTTTAGCAAAATGTATGAAAGGTAAAGCACGTTTAAAAAAGTTCTCTTCTGAAATGACGTATCCCAATGATACGCCGGGAAAGAAACCGAACTGATTAGACGTGTCAAAGATATAAGATCCTTGGTAACGCCATACAAACTCTGCCAAATATTTTTGCTTGTAAGCATAGTTCACACGACCGAAATAATTCAAACGGGCTTCCTTGAATCCTGTTCCCGTGTTACTCATTTCGCTTTGTCCGCCGGCAAACAATTGGTCGATGGAAGTTGAGAGGAAGTAACGGCGGAAAGCCTCAAACGAGTCTCCGTTATTGGTTATACGCTCTACGCCCACCATAGCCGTTACGTCATGGTCGTCCGCAAAAGTATGTTGATAATTAATGAAGCCACTCAGCAGTATACCCAAATTATCCTCCATAGACTCTGTTAGGCGTGCGTCATCGAATCCTTTTTTACCTTCTACCAGCAGTGGTAGTCCATCTTCCCCCATGGAAGTTCCGTCCCATGAATACAAGTACCAAGGTTTCTGCCAGTTCTTTTGAAAACGGAACGATTTGTCTAATGACGCTGTACCTTTGAGCGATAGTCCTTCTATCCAAGGAATCTTAATATCAATACCTGCGTCTCCACTCAGCAAATAACGTTTGTCACGTTGGTAACCGGTCTGATCAGTACAGATAACAACAGGATTATCACCGAATTCTATGTCAGGACCAGGCAACCCGTTGGGCCAATAAGCAGGTGAGTTTGGCTTGGAACGCATCAGCATACGGAAAATATTCTCAGCAGAACGCGTCGGATATTTACGGTCTTCCATGCGGGCAGTTACGTTGATATAAGTACTAATATACTTATTCACTTTCATATCGAGATTCATCTTCAGGTCATACTGGTTATACTTCGTCCCACTGTTACGATAAAATGCGTCCTGACCTTTAGCTGAAAGACTTACATAATATTTCACATTCTCCGTACCACCATCAATCGTAGCATTGGCATAGGTCTGGCCTGACCATGGTTTCAGTGTTTCATCAAACCAATCTGTATTGGGGTGCCCCCAAGGGTCATTACCATTACGATACAACAGCAGGTCTTCTTCCGTGTAACGTGGTTGATTGCCGGCATACAAATCTATTTCATTCATCAATGTAGCGTATTCGAAGGCATTGGCCATCTCGGGCACGACTGTAGGAGCTGAAAGACCGTAATTATAACTCAAACTGACAGTTGGCTTACCTATCTTACCACGTTTAGTGGTAATCAGAATAACGCCATTGGCAGCCTGTGCACCATAAATAGCGGCGGAAGCATCCTTCAACACTGACATAGTTTCGATAGTAGCGGGATCGATACGCTCTAATGAACGTCCCGGTACACCATCCACAACGACCAACGGTGCTGAATTACCAAAAGTATTTACACCACGGATTGTAATAGTTACATCGTCATAACCCGGTTCAGAAGTGTTGGCTACGGCGACAACACCCGGCAAACGTCCGGCCAAACTTTGTGAGACGTTGGTAACGGGAGTCTGAACCAACTTCTCACCACCTACACTGGTGACAGAACCTGACAAGGTGGCCTTCTTTTGTGTACCGTAACCTACGATGACCACTTCGTCCAACAATTCCGTATCTTCCTTTAAGGTAATGTTAATGAAATTTTTGCCGTTTACGGCAATTTCTTGCGTTAAATACCCCACATAAGACACACGTAGAACAGCATCTTGAGCCACAGTGAGTGTAAAATTTCCATCCAAATCGGTCACTGTTCCATTAGTAGTACCCACTTCCATAATGGAAACTCCTGTAAGAGGTTCTTTCAACTTATCGTCTACAATGTTCCCTTTTACAGTGAATGTCTGTGCTCTCATCATGTTGGATAATAGCAACGCAAAAATCAATAAAAATAATTGAAATGTTCTCATGATAAATTTTAGGATTAATAAATTATTTAATAAACAAATAGCTTTCTCTGTAGATAGGTAACAGACAGACTATTGGGGGCTTACCCAATCATAAAAACTAATACCTTAACTTTTCAACTGTCTGCTACCTTCTCCTATAGATTTCAG
The DNA here is from genome assembly GCA_944322355.1 of uncultured Bacteroides sp. Lineage (GTDB taxonomy): Bacteria > Bacteroidota > Bacteroidia > Bacteroidales > Bacteroidaceae > Bacteroides. Next base: position 51,927 of record CALUOT010000007.1, read on the forward strand.
TCCCCTGCTTTTTCAACCTGCACATTTACCGATGCCGATTTCAGTCCCGGTGCTGTTGCTTTCAGCCTGATACGTCCTGTCTTTGTACCGCTTTTCAACACCACTATTGCACGGCCTTTCCAGGCTTTACGCTGATTGCCAACATATTTGTCCGTATCCTTCGAATCTGCATTACCTACAGCAGCTATGGTACCCCGACCTTTAAGTTCAAAGGTCAGCAGGTTGTCAGCATCAGGGACTACGTTGCCTTCGCTATCTAAGACTTCCACCACAACGAAAGACAAATCCTGACCGTTAGCCTTCAACTTCTTCCTGTCAGGTGTAAGACGTATCTGAGCCGGTGCTCCGGATGTGGATAATTCCTGACTCTCTACTTCCTTGCCGTTCTCTATGCCAACGGCCTTTAAGGCACCCGGACGATAAGACAAAGTAAATACAGCTTTAAATTGCTGTTCGCGCTCGGTAGGTTGCTCACCTATCAATTGATCATCTAAATAGAGACGTACCTTAGGATACCGGGAGTAGATTTCCACTTCGATGGGTTTCCCTTCGTGCCCTGGCCAGTTCCAACTCTCCCACGTAGGCCACACCGACCATAATGTCTCTCTAATTTTACCATAATAACCATCCGGCTCTTTTACAGCCAAATATAGTTTTCTACTGGGATTGAAAAGCAATTCACGATAATAGGAAATCGGCTTACGCCAGCCTGTCAGGTCTATATCACCACAGTAAGCACCGTGCCAAGGATACTGGTTGCGGTGATAGTGCTCGCCTTCCGACTCACCTTCATAATAATAACGTCCGATGCCCGATTCGCCTAAATAGTCGATGGAAGTCCATACAAAATCGCCTAGAATGTAGCTGTTGTCATTGACCAATGCCCAATTCTTGAAAGCGTCGCGGGGATAAGATTCCGTTTGAATAATCATGCGCGAAGGTACACGTTTATGATCAGCCGGAGCACGGTCCAACAGATAGTTGTAACCAATGATGTCGTGAACGGCCGCCAACGGATCATAGATTTCCCAATCACTATCCCACGCAGCTAAAGCAGAAAGTACCGGACGGGTGGTGTCATACTTATGAATAGCATTCTTCAGCTTTTGTGCCGTAGTGACAACCTCCAGTTTCTTACGTTCTATGACTTCGTTACCAGTGCTCCAGCAAAAGATAGACGGATGATTACGATCGCGCAGCACCATGGTTGTCACATCCTTTTCCCACCATTCGTCAAAGTAGATGGAGTAATCCATTTTATTCTTGGCATCACGCCAGCCATCAAAAGATTCATCTATAACCAACAAGCCTACACGGTCGCAGGCATCAAGGAATGCTTCCGATGGTATGTTGTGAGAAGTACGGACAGCATTGAAACCGGCAGCTTTCATCATTTCCGCCTTTCGCTCTTCGGCACGGTCGTAAGCTGCAGCCCCCAATACGCCGTTGTCATGGTGCAAGCAGCCTCCGAAAATCTTCATCGGTTTACCGTTCAATAAGAAGCCCTTTTCTGCTGAATAAGCAATCGTACGAATGCCAAAGGTTTGCGTCACTTCATCCAAAGATTTTTCTCCTTCCGACACCGTGCAATGAGCTACATATAAATTAGGAAAATCGGGACTCCATAAAGCGGGAGTCGCAACGGGGATATTTTGTGTAACCTCCAAGGAACCCCCGGCTGGAATCTCCACGTCTGTAGTTTCATTTCCTTTGTCCATGCCATCATAAGTCAGTCGAGTCGACAATGTCACTCGACGGGTAGCAGGACTCTCATTCTCCAATTGTGTCACTATCTGCACGGTGGCCTGTGCAGCATCCACTTTAGGAGTCGTGATGAAAGTTCCCCAATGAGCTATATGTACAGGAGCTGTCTGTATCAGCCAGACATGGCGGTAAATGCCCGAACCTGTGTACCAACGGCAATTCTTCTGCCCCGAGTTATCCACACGCACAGCCATTACATTCTCTTCCCCGAAACGCAGATAGGGCGTCATGTCATAGAAGAAGGAAGAATAACCATAAGGACGTACACCTAATGAATGCCCGTTGATGAACACTTCACTATTCATATATACGCCTTCGAAGTAAATTCCAATCTTCCGCCCGGCATATTCGACAGGGACTTCGAATGTCTTGCGATACCAAGCCACACCACTTGGAAAGTATCCGCCATCATTTCCCATCGGTTCATCCGGTCCGACACATCCCTCCACACTCCAATCATGTGGTAAGCTTAATATACGCCATCCATCATCATTATAATCTATATCCCGAGCATCGGGATAATCACCAAGGGAAAATTTCCAGTTTTCATCAAAAAGTTGCTTACGAGGGATTCCATCGGCATATACCGGTAATCCTCCCAAAAGGAAGAGGAATAGGCTCCATACTCCGAACCTATTCCACAAGGAAAAAGGATGTTTTTTCTTCATGATACATACGTTTAAAATTAATGTATGCAAAAGAAGTCATCCTTCTTTAAACCTATGGATTTGCAACAGATTACGGTAGGAGTGTTTTTAGCTCATGAATTAAAAATCACCCTTTTTGAACCAAATTCACTCCCTCTTTACATCTTTCAGAGAAGCATGTTGTTTTTGATAATCAGTGGGAGTTACCCCAAATTCATCTTTGAAACATCGTGTAAAATACTTCGGATCGGTAAATCCGGTGGCATAGGCTATTTCTGCAATCGTCAGATTATGCTCAACCAGCATCACACATGCTTTCTTCATTTTAACATTACGTACAAAGTCCCGTGCAGCCAATCCTGTCATGGATTTGATCTTGCGATATAATGTTGATTTCGAAAGCCCTATTTCGTGGGCAAGTGCCGGCAAGTCAAATTCCGGTTGTTCCAAATGCACTTCGATACTCTTTATAACACGATCCAAGAACTGTTTGTCTGCCGATGGATAAGCAAGCGTTTCCAGATTAATATTTTCTTCCCCCTGAAAAGCTGCCCGTCTCATGTGAGAAATACGTATCAAGTTGCTTATTCTCGCTTTAAGCAGTTTGATTTCAAAAGGCTTCGTCAGATAAGCATCTGCCCCGGCATCATAACCTGCTACACGATCATTGATACCATGGCAAGCCGTAAGGATAATAACAGGAATATGACAAAAACGAAGATCTGCCTTAAAATGTTTACATAATTCCCAACCGTTTGTATCTGGCAACATAACATCGCATACAATGACATCCACCTCATGCTCATTGAGCAATTCCAATGCCATTTTTCCAGTAGAAGCTGTCAATACCGAATAACGGTCCCTAAGAGCTTCCTTCATCACCTTCAATAGCTCAACGTTATCGTCTATCAATAACAATACGGGGCGATCTCCCTGTTCAACAGTAACCGTAGTCTCCGGGTCATCTACCATAATGAGAACAGAATCCATTGACTCACTTTCTAATTCATTCAAGGCAAATGCTTCCCGGTCAATAGGAAGTTCCAAAGTAAAACAAGTACCTTTTCCCACACAACTCTCTACAGTAATATGCCCATGACATAATTCCGCCATACTACGAGTCAATGAAAGACCAATACCATTGGATTCCACTCCCCTGTTATGCTTTCCCGTATAAAAACGGGTGAAAATCTTCTCAATCTCCCCGGCTTCAATTCCGATACCTTCATCCGCAACCTTCAACACAATCCAGCGCATTCCTTCTTTATGAATGGTTTCGGCCTCAATACACACCCGCTTATATTCTGGGGTATATTTCAAGGCGTTACTTAATAGATTGTACAACATTTTATCCAACAAATCGAAATCGATATAACCGTCCTTGTCCATCGATTCTGTCCGAATACACAATTCAATATGCTTTTTCTCTGCAAGGAGGCTGAAATTATCCCGACATGTTTTTTGGATAAACCAGCCAATCTCTCCCTTTTGTACATGCAACCGCATTTGCCCTGCATCTGCTTTCTTGAAATCCAAAATCTGCCGAATAAGACGTTTCAAGCGTTCCACATTCGCTTTCAAAATATCACATTGCGCATACGCGGTAGGCACATCTCGCTTTATGTTATCGACTGAACAAGCAATGACCGTCAACGGTGTCAGCAACTCATGAGATACATTGGTGAAATAGTCTAACTTCGTACGAGCCATTTCTTCCTTTAATCGAGTTTGGTTCATGCGACGTATTCGCCGAAGATACAATAAAGATACACCATAAACCACTAACCCAATACAAACAATATACACCAAGTAAGCCCATCCCGTCTCATAAGGTGCAGGTTTGCGTATAATGGTTAGTACAACTTCATCGTCACTCCATTGTCCTTGTCCATATTCCATTTTCAGCCTGAACTGATAAGTTCCTTTCTTTAACTGATTATAGAAAGCAGAATTTTTGCCATAATCCAGATAGATCCAATCTTTATCCATCCCATCCAGTTTATAGGCTAACCGGATTTTGGGATTCAGCGGATACTGTAGTGGAGAAAAGAATATTTCGAGATTGCGGTCTTCCGGTTTTAATATAATCTGGTCTATCGTATGGATGGAAGGAATGTTGTCAAAGAATACACTCCGATTCTCTACTTTCACATTCGTAATTTGAAACGGGAATTTGTGTACAATGGCTGGAGCCTCATTGCCGGAACGAATATGAACAAAGCCTTGATGTCCGCCCACATATATGCCACCTTGTCCATCCAGACTAAAAGCTTTATATCGGAACACATCTACCCCAATATTCCCATCAGTAGTCATATAATCGACCTTCATTAGTTTGTAAATATCCCATTGAAGAATCTTTTTATTCGTCACGACCCATACTTTATCTTTATCAGCAAGCACTCCTAACACTAAGTTGTTCTCTAATTCACCATCTGCCCATGCACTCCTATAAGTCCGTTTTTCCTCATCCGATCGTAACATTCTCCCTAAAGAAGAAATTAACCATAAACATCCACGTGCATCAACGCACATGTGTGAAACAATCTCACGTTCTGACAAAGAGGGAATGCTGCTTCCAAAATTAGACTGTATTCCATTATTAACATAACATAACTGATACAAACGATTGTCTACCGACACTCCCCAAATGCGACCATTTAAATCAGAAGTCAAAACCGCCATGGAGGGTTCTCCTTTCTTCATGGAAACGACCTCTGTCCGTCCCCGTTGCTTCACGAAAAGAGCATTTTCCGCCAATATCCACAAATTCCCTTGTCCATCTTCTGTCAAACTCTTGATAGTACCCGGATTCTGTTCAGGCAAACGGATAGTTTCTTTTATGGGAACAGAAGGATTCGAATGACTTACCCTCAGAACTATAGATTTATTTCGAAGAGTAATCCAAAAACCTTCTTGATAGGCAGACTTAACAAGAAGATCGGCTTCGCCTATGCGATGCAGTTCGTTGTCAATAAAACAATTATTCACCATGTCGTACAAACAAAGCCCATAACGATCTTGGATAAGCCACATCACCAGGTTCTCATCTAAGCACAAATTCAAGATATTGGAGTCCCATCCCATATCTTTTTTCAGTTGCGGTAAAGGATAATTCTCGATTCTTGAATCATCAAAATAAATAATATAAGCCATGTCATACGAACCCAACCACAGATTACCTTCCCGGTCTTTGCAGATTTTAGTATACATCATGTGCGTGTCCACTGACTTACGAATGTCCACGGCTTCCAGAGTATCTTTATCAGTATACTTCAAAGCATATAGTTCATCGTATGACAGCATCCACAAATAGCCTAATTTGTCATCCTGTATGATGCTATAAACATTGGTTTCGTTACTTCCATTTTTCGTATTAGCTACGTATTGCCTTTTATAACATGGTTCCGTTTCATCAGGGAAAAATCGCCATAATCCCTCACTCCACGTTCCAATCCAATAATTGCCCTGCTGATCTTGATACATGGTGTAAGGGGCATTTCCTCTCCCCAACACGGGGTAAGTTTTAAACGTATCTACTTCGGGATCATACTGAAACAAACCTCCACCGCCAGTAAGCACCCAAACACTTCCATACCGATCGACATATACATAGTTAATCAAATAGCTACGTTGGGCACCTGGAAACAGTTCATACACTTTCTCAAGGGTAGCATCCGGTCTGCATTTGTACAACTTATCATCAACAGCAATCCAGACATGATCTTCTTTGTCAACTGCCATGTGATTAATATTGCTTGCGTGAAGATTTAACTCTGGAAATGGTTTTAATTGACAGGTCTCTTTATCATATAAATTCAAACCCTTACGAGTCCCAATCCATACATAGCGGCTATTATCTACAATGATGGAGATGGTATTGTCAGTGAGCAATCCCATGTTCTTATAATCAGATCGGAACGACTGCAACTGATAGCCATCATAACGTACTAATCCATTCGTAGTTCCTATCCACATGTAACCTTCCTTATCCTGATAAATATCAAAAATCTCATTTGAAAGAAGTTGATGAAAAAAGGGCAGCGGCTTGGAAACAATACGTTGTGCTCCCATACCAACACAGCATACAAGCAGCATACTTAGTAAACTCAGTCTTCGATAAAAAACGGTTAAACCGAAATGTGTTTTTCTGTTTTTCATGGTTATTTGTTCATTCTAAGTTATAAAAAGGCGTGTAACTACCCTATACCTGCATTCATCTTAGGTTACCGCCAAGTGACCCGCCACACAACAAGCATAGAATAATTCACGCCCAAAGCGTGAACCTTCACCAGCTTGTTCTCGTGTAGCAAATATTGGCGGTATTCAAGACGAAGAGAACAAGAGCCAAAAGCCCAATACTAATATCTTTCCACGTTCAAAATGGAACGTTTTTCAACGCAAAATTAATGAAACGGCACGATATAACCAATTTTTCACGCAAATATAACATGTTACCCCAATGGTCAGTTGAATAGAGCACTGCCAAAAAGTCAGTTACTCACTGACAAAATTTCTTATATATTCGTGGGCTTATGAATATAAGTGCGTGAGCCATTTCATATATATTCGTGAGCCCACGCACTTATATGCCTTGGGGAAGGCTACTTTATGCTTCTTATAGCTTCCCACAACAATACGTCATTTCTTCCAATTCACACCACCCGGCATCCTGGATTTCTCTCAGGAATAAACGGGCACACATTTCCGCATCATCACCTGCACGATGGTGTGTGCCGCAAGCGATATCGAACTGATCACACAGATAATCGAGCTTATTGCAACTAAAATCGTAGAGGCGGCGGGCTGCACGAAGCGAACAATAATACGTAACATCAGGCTTTTCCATGCCATAAAGTTCGAAAGAATAGCGGAGGCAGCTCATATCGAAGGCTGCATTATGGGCTACAAGCACCGGAGAATCTTTCAAGTAATCAGATATAATAGCCCATACTGTGGGAAATTCGGGCGCATCTATCGTATCGCATGGACGTATGCCGTGTATCTGCGTGTTCCAATAACTGTAATAATTGCCTTGCGGACGAACCAACCACGAACGAGTCTCCGTTACCTTACCGTCCCGTACCCTGCAAATACCTGCTTCGCAAATCGAAGCCCGTTGCGCACTTGCTGTCTCCAAATCAATAGCTATAAAATTTATTCCTTGCACAGTCTGTCCTCCTTCTTATGATGCCACAAATATACAAAAAAGGGACGCTACCTCACGTAGCATCCCGTTTTATCTTAGTTAGCATAAGATTTTTGAGAGAATTGAAACTTCACAGCCTCAAACTGTTTTAATAAAGCACACTAACTATTTTTTAAAGCAAATGAAAATGTATATTTAAAAACAATGAAAATTTCATCTTAATGATTTCTTCTTAGGACTTATCTGCCTCAGGCTGTCAATCAACTGCTGCTCCTGCTCCTCATCACATTCGTCAGAAAACGCGACCGATGGAGTCGTAATCTGCTTACCAATGGTATCCGGCATAATGACCGCATCACTATCCGCAAAGATAGTATGCTGCAATACGGTACCCACGGAAAGCATGATGGCTACTACGGCTGCTGCCTTACATAAAGGCATGAAACGCGACCACAACGTCACCTGGCGGGCTTTGACTACCGGCATTTCTATCTGAGCCAATACCTTCCGGTCAAAATCGTCACCTAAGCACACGTCTTGCTGCGCTTCCTGATATACGAACAACTCTTTGTAACGGCGCAAATGCGAAGGCACATCGCCTTGGCTAAAGAAGACGCGCAATTCGGCTTCCTCCTTCAACGACGTTTCACATTGCCAATAACGTTCCAAAAGTCTTTCTATATACTCAGAGTCCATAACCATCTATATTTATAAATTTTTGCTTGATCTTCTGTCGGGCTCTAAACAGGTTTACCTTTACCTGTTCTTCCGTCAGACATAAGACTTCCGCTATTTCCTTGTAACTTTTACCCTCTACGTCGCGCAATTGCATAATCAAACGCTGCTTTTCAGGCAATCCATTTATCAGACGATGCACCAACTTTAACCTTTCCTCATTCACCAGCCTGTCGTATGGACTTGTATCGTCAGGAGTTTGCTCCGCTTCCGACGTCAGTTCCACCGTTTGTGCCTCTTTCCGCTCACTACGGTCAATGGCCAGATTCTTAGCTACCGTCAGACAATAGGCTTCAATCGACCCCAGACTTTCCCATTCATCCCGTTTGGTCCACACACGAATCAACGTATCCTGCACCACATCTTCTGCTTCTGCTCTATCGAAAGTAATCCGAAGAGCCAACCGAAAGAGCTTGTCTTTCAACGGAAGAATGTCTTTGCGAAAGTCGATTTTCTGCATCTTTCTAAGAGAATGACGGTTCAAGAGGAGAAAAGTTACAGGAAGAACCCTGTTTTTTAAAATTTATTTTCGGATATGAGTACCTTCCCTACCGTGAATGGCCGAAGCTGAGGTAATAACCACTTCGCAAACGCCTGCATCCAATGCCTCGAAAGCATTCTCCAATTTAGGAATCATGCCGCCTTGTATCACGCCTTCAGCCTGCAATTGATGAAACTCGGGCAAAGTAAGAGAAGGGATGACGCTATCATCATCATTCTCATCGCGCAATACGCCTTTCTTCTCGAAACAATACACCAACGTCACGTCGAACAAGGCAGCCAGTGCCTTCGCCGTTTCTCCAGCAATGGTATCGGCATTGGTATTAAGCATGTGTCCCTCGCCATCGTGTGTCAGAGGAGCCATGACCGGCACTACGCCTTTACCTATCAAATCACCCAACAATCCTGCATTCACCTGCTTCACATCGCCGACAAAGCCATAATCGATAGTAGTCACGGGACGCTTCACGGAGCGAATCACATCCATGTCAGCCCCCGTCAGTCCCAGGGCATTGACGCCACGTGCCTGCAAACCGGCCACAATATTCTTGTTCACCAATCCGCCATAAACCATGGTTACGACCCGAAGCGTTTCGGCATCGGTGATACGACGCCCATTCACCATCCGGCTTTCAATCCCCAGTTGTTCAGCCAACTTGGTAGCCGAACGACCGCCACCATGCACCAGCACTTTACAACCTTCGATAGCCGCAAAGTCATTGAGCAATTGAAGGAGGGAAGATTCTTCTTCCACAATCTTCCCTCCTACCTTAACTACTGTGAGTCTTTCTCTCATTATCTTATATATAAGGGTATGATTTTATTCCAAATAAGTATATCCATACAAGCCCGAACGGTAGTTGGCCAAGAACTCCTTACCTTCTTCGAGCGAAATTCGTCCTTCTTTCACGGACTGGGTTACCCAGGTTTCCAACTTACGTACCAGTTTCTTGGGATTGTATTGCACATAATCCAACACCTCGGCCACCGTTTCGCCGTCAATCAACTGGTCGATGGAATAGCCTTTGGAATTAACGGATACATGTACCGCATTGGTATCCCCGAAAAGGTTGTGCATATCCCCCAATATCTCCTGATAGGCTCCCACCAAGAAGACTGCCAAGTAGTAACTCTCCTTATCACGCAACGCATGAAGCGGCAAAGTGGTAGCATCGGGACGGGATGTCACGAAGTTTGCAATCTTACCATCCGAGTCGCACGTCATGTCTTGCAAGGTAGCTTCACGGTCGGGCTTCTCGTCCAATCGCTGGATGGGCATAATGGGGAACATCTGGTCGATGGCCCATGAGTCGGGCAACGACTGGAAGAGGGAGAAATTACAGAAATACTTGTCAGCCAACAGCTTGTTCAGCTTGCGGAATTCCTCGGGACAGTGCTTCATGTTGCTGGCAATGGCGCTTATCTCTCGGCAGATGCTCCAATAGAGCTTTTCTATCTGTGCCCGCGTGTTAAGGTCCACGATACCGTGACTAAAGAGGTCGAGTGCTTCCTCGCGTATCTGCTGGGCATCATGCCAAGGCTCCAGCATGCTGCGTTGGCTCAGGTTATCCCAAATCTTATACAGTTCCTTCACCAATTCGTGGGCATCTTCACCCGGTTCCCAGTCATCGTCCATCTGGGGTAGCGACGCCGTCTCCAATACTTCAAAGATAAGTACGGAATGATGGGCAGTCAGACTGCGGCCGGTCTCGGTAATGATATTGGGATGATTCAGCTCATGCTTATCAGCTGCATCGACAAAGGTAGACACCACATCGTTCACATATTCCTGAATAGAATAGTTTACCGAACTCTCGCTATTGCTCGAACGGGTACCGTCATAATCCACGCCCATACCGCCGCCCGTATCGACGAACTCGATGTTGAAGCCCATCTTATGGAGTTGCACGAAGAACTGTGACGCCTCGCGCAAGGCATTCTTGATACGGCGTATCTTGGTAATCTGGCTACCGATGTGGAAGTGAATCAGCTTCAGACAGTCTTTCATGTCTTTCTTCTCGAGGAAGTCGAGGGCTTCGAGCAATTCACTGGACGTCAGGCCGAATTTGCTGCCATCGCCTCCGCTCTCTTCCCACTTGCCACTTCCGCTGGAAGCCAACTTGATGCGGATACCGATGTTGGGACGCACCTTCAACTGACGGGCCACCTTGGCGATGAGGTTCAGTTCATTCAGCTTCTCCACGACGAGGAAGATGCGCTTGCCCATCTTCTGTGCCAACAAAGCTAGTTCGATAAAGCTCTCGTCCTTATACCCATTGCACACCACCAGCGAATCGGGGTCGGTATTCACACCGATAACGGCATGCAATTCGGGCTTCGAACCGGCCTCCAGTCCCAGGTTGAACTTCTTACCGTGGTTAATCATCTCCTCCACCACCGGGCGAATCTGATTGACCTTGATGGGATAAATGATGAAGTTCTCCCCCTTGTAACCATACTCCTCGGCAGCTTTCTCGAAGCAGCAGGACACCTTCTCGATGCGGTTGTCCAGGATGTCGGGGAAACGCACCAGCATGGGAGTCGTCACGTCGCGCAATTGCAACTCGTCCACCAGCTCTTTCAAGTCAACGGCCACGCCGTCCTTGCGCGGGGTCACCACGACGTGCCCCTTCTCGTTGATACTAAAGTAGGAAGTGCCCCAACCGGTGATGTTGTACAGCTCTTCGGAATCTTCAATACGCCATTTTCTCATTTTCTGTGTCTCTGTAACTTAGCGGTTTTAGTAATAGTAAAGTATTTCGCCGACAAAAGTACACATAAATCCCGTATAATCCAGCCTTTAGCGCCTAAAAAGCAATCCCGACGGCCGCTTTTACACCCCCAGCAGCTGGCGAAGACGCTCCACCGAAGCGGCAATCTGCCCACGGCTCTCCAACTGACTGCCGTCGAAGGTATAGCGGGCCTTCCGGTAATGGGGCAGACGACTGGCCAAAGCGCTGTCGATGAAGCGGCGAAGCTCCTCGTCCGTCTTGCCCCGGAGGATGGGACGCTGACGAGTGGCCACACGCAGGCGGCGGAACAAAGTGTCCGTATCGACCTCCAGGAACACCGTCTGTCCCAGACTGTTCATGTACTCCATGTTATCGAAGAAACAAGGCGTCCCCCCTCCAGTGGAGATGATGACGTCCTCAAACTCGCCTGCCTCGTGCAGCATGCGTTGCTCCAATCGACGGAAGCCCTCCTCGCCCCGCTCGGCAAAGAGTTGGGAGATGGTCTGGTGGAAACGTTCCTCGATATACCAGTCAAGGTCGATGAAAGTCAGCCCCAGGTCGCGGGCAAGGGCCTTGCCCAATGTTGTCTTACCGGCACCCATATAGCCGGTCAAAAAGATACGTATCATATTGGTTGATGGTTTGCGGCAAAGGTAACGAAATCTTCTGTATCTTTGCGCCATGAAAAAAGAAAAATACTACGTCGTATGGGCAGGAGTCACACCGGGCATCTACACCTCGTGGACCGAATGCCAACTGCAAACCAAAGGATACCGCGGAGCACGGTTCAAGTCGTTCGACACCCGCCGGGAAGCCGAAGAAGCCTTCGCCTCCGGGCCCGAACCCATCACCCCGGCCGCGCACCGAAGCCCGAAACCCACACCCCAATTGCCCCCCAACCTCACAGGCAACGCACTGGCCGTCGACGCAGCCTGCAGCGGCAACCCCGGACAGATGGAGTACCGCGGCGTACACCTGCCCTCGGGACAACAGGTGTTCCACTTCGGCCCCACGTATGGCACCAACAACATCGGCGAGTTCCTCGCCATCGTCCACGCCCTCGCCCTGCTCCAGCAGAAGGGGTGGGACATGCCCGTCTACAGCGACAGCCGCAACGCCCTCAGCTGGGTCCGCCAGAAGAAATGCAAGACCAAGCTCCCCCGCGACGCCCGCACCGAAGCCCTCTTCCAACTCATCGAACGGGCCGAGCACTGGCTCCAGACCCACACCTACACCACGCCCCTGCTGAAGTGGGAGACCGAACAATGGGGCGAAATCCCTGCCGACTTCGGAAGGAAATAAGTCATAGATAACCTTACTAATTAACGTGAGTTCGATATAAAATTAGAAAATAGCCAGTTGTCCGTCATTGACAAAGTTAACGTCAATGGCGGGC
>CALUOT010000008.1 GCA_944322355.1 uncultured Bacteroides sp.
ACTTCAGCAAAGTCTGTGACCTGTCCCCGCAAAAGTGGGTGATACGCCGCAGGCTGGAAGCCGCACATGCCCTCATATTGTCCGGCACACAGAAAGTGACCGATATTTGCTACAGTGTAGGCTTTAAGAACCTGTCGCACTTTTCGAAAGCGTACAAGGGGCTGTACGGCTGTTCTCCTGCTCACAGCATCTGACAGTTCCTTTTGAACTGTACAGCAAAACACTTTGAGCCAACCGGCAAAGTCATTCTCGATAAAACCCTCTACCTTTGCACCGGAATATTAAAACAAAAAAGATATGGATATTTTTGAAAAAGACCTTTCCGGCGCTATGGTTTCACCCGATGAACCGGGCTATGACAAACTGATCAGCACCATCTTTGATACAATGGCTACAGCTGCGGAAATGAATGCAAAAGGCTGGCTCACGCCGGAAGAAGTGCATGAGTATCTACGCCGTATTACAGGCCGGGAGATTGATAAGAGTACGACACTGCTGCCTCCGTTCTATGTGGATTACGGCAAGAACATCCGCATCGGCAAGGGATGCTGGATACAGCAGGGCTGCACTTTCTTCGACCGTGGCGGCATCACCATCGGCGACGGCGTGTTCATTGCCCCAAAGGTGAACCTTATCACCATCAACCACGACCCGAATCCGGATAACCGCAGCGCGACATACGGCCGCCCTATTGTTATCGAGGACAAGGTATGGATTGGCATCGGTGCTACGGTTCTGCCCGGTGTTCGTATCGGCTACGGTTCTATTGTCGGTGCCAACAGCGTGGTGACGCATGATGTACCGCCGATGAGCGTCGTAGGCGGCAATCCGGCAAAGTTCATCAAGAAGATAGAAGCAGGAAGCAAGGAATAGATGCTATGGCTTTCAGAGAACCGCAACCGACTTGCGTATGTTCTCCAGAATAGCAGAAAGTTTGTTGTCTCGCCGGGCGAGCTGCATATTATAGTCAGTCTGCAAGCCGAGCCATATCGTTGCGGCAATCCCTGTTGCAGCCTCGATTTTCAATGCCGTATCAGTGGTTATCGGACGTTTGCCGTTAATTATTTCATTGAATGCCGTATAAGGCATACCGATTATCCCGGCAAATTTTCTTTGCGACATTCCACGTGCCTGCAATTCATCCTTGAGCATTTCTCCCGGATGTATAGCCACCGCACAGACCAACTCATTGGGGGCGTAGATTTTCTTTGATGTTGCTTCCATATCGCGCTTATTTATAATGGTTACTGATGTCCAACAAACGGCATACGGTTATTATCTGTTCGCCGAGAACCTCCCTGACTGTAAATTCAAGGCGGTATTTGATATTGATGCGCACGGATGAAACACCTTTCTTGTCGCCTTGCAATACTTCGTAGTTCAAGGAGTGTATGCGGTAAAGCTGTTCTACATTTTCAGCACGTTTGAGAAACATCACGCATTTGTAATAACCCCTAATCACTTCCGGTTGATAGCGGTGCTTCTTGTTACTTGTGCTGCCTTGCTCGAACAGTTCACGCAAGTAGTCTTTATCGAACTCTATATACATGTATCCGTTTTATTGTGCTGCAAAGATAACACTTATCTGTGGAATATCCACAAAAATAGTGAATATATTATTCTTAATAGGCGGCAACTGTCGTCGGCGCGATGCCATATTGTTTCTTGAACGCCGCCGAGAAATGTGACTGACTTCCACAAACTTTTAAAATTCAGATCAGATAAACCTTCCGGTAACGCTTTCGGGACAACGGCGGATGTCGTCAGGAGTACCTGCAGCAACAATGCGGCCGCCTTCCTCGCCTCCACCGGGTCCCATGTCGATTACATAGTCGGCCGAGCGGATAACATCCAGGTCGTGCTCGATGACTATGATAGTCGCACCACGGTCTATCAGTCGCTGAAATACCTGCAGAAGAGTCCGCACATCGGATGGATGTAGGCCAATGGTCGGCTCGTCGAACACGAATACCGAATCGTCCTGCCCCCTGCCCATCTCGCTGGCCAGTTTGAGACGCTGGGCCTCACCGCCCGAAAGGCCGGGAGTCTGCTCGCCGAGGGTCAGGTAGCCAAGACCGAGGTCATGCAATACCCGCAGACGCTGACACACAGTCCGCAGGTCTCCGCAGGCCACCATCGCATCATCCACATCCATTGCCATCAACTCCGGCAGAGAATGGTACGTACCCTCGCTATTCTCGCGGCGAACCCGGTATGCCGCCTTGGAGTAGCGCGAGCCCCTGCAGTCCGGACACGGAATATCCACATCCGGCAGGAACTGCACGTCAAGGCTTATCACCCCCGTACCGTCGCAGGTCGGACAGCGCAGCCGACCTGTATTGTAGGAGAAGTCCCCGTCCTTCCACCCTGCGGCTTTGGCATCTGGAGTCTTGGCATAGACCTTGCGCAGCTCGTCGTGGACGTTGGCATAGGTAGCTACTGTCGAACGTATATTGATGCCGATGGGCGAAGCGTCTATCAGCTTGGCGTGACAAATGCCATCGGCACTGATCTCCCGCACGTGTTCCGGCAATTTCCCCCCGGAGGCCATTGCCTGCAGGGCCGGCACCAGACTCTCCAGTATGAGGGTTGTCTTTCCCGAGCCGGAAACCCCTGTCACCACAGTCAGACGGCCCTTGGGAATATCCACCTCCAACGGTCTGACTGTATGTACAGGACCGGTGGACAGGTGTATCTGTCCCTTGGCGAACAACTCCGCTTCCGGAACCTGCTGTCTGGCATTTGTCGCAGCAGACCCACTCAGGAACGGGCCTATCTTCGAAGCATTGTTCCGCTCTATATCCTCCAGTGTCCCCTCGGTTATCACCCGTCCGCCCGACGAACCGGCTCCCGGTCCCATCTCTATCATCCAGTCAGCTTCTGCCAGTATCTGCGTATCATGGTCCACCAAGACGATGGAATTGCCGTCCGCTATCAAGTCGTGCATCACCCCGGCCAGTCCCACGATGTTGGCCGGATGCAGACCGATGGAAGGCTCATCCAGAACGTAGAGCACCCCGGTTGTACGGTTTCGCACCGCCCGTGCCAGCTGCATCCGCTGTCGTTCCCCCGTGGAGAGGGTAGAAGCGGCACGGTCGAGGCTCAGATAGCCCACGCCGAGATCTAGTAGACGCACCGAAGCATCAAGGAAGGACTCGCAGATCCGTTCCGCCATCGGGTGCATCTCCTCCGGCAGGGAGGTCGGCACACCCCGTACCCATTCCACCAGTTCCCGCAGGCTCATCCGGCTGGCTTCATCTATGGAAATGCTCCGAACCTTCGGAGCACGGGCAGCCTCGGAAAAACGGGATCCTCCGCAATCCGGGCACGGTCTGATCTTCAGGAACTTCTCCACCCGTTTCATCCCTTTCTCATCCTTAACCTTGGCCAATGCGTTCTGTACCGTATAGACGGCATTGAAATAAGTGAAATCCAGCTCTCCCGCCTGATTGGAATTCTTCGCATGGTAGAAAATATGCTTCTTCTCGGCCGGTCCGTGAAAGACAATCTCCCGCTCCTCAGGGGTCAGCTGGTTGAAAGGCACGTCCGTGCGTACACCCATCGCCCGACATACATCGGTCATCAGCGACCACATCAAGGTATTCCACGGAGCCACCGCTCCCTGGTCGATACTCAGGGTTTCGTCTGGTACGAGGGTAGATTCATCCACGGTACGGACAGTTCCTGTGCCGTCACATGTTGGGCAGGCACCGCTGCTGTTAAAGGACAATTCCTCCGCACCCGGGGCATAGAAATGCGCCCCGCACTCCGGACAGACCAGTTCCATCCCGGCGGCGACATTCAGCGATGGCTTCACGTAATGTCCGTTGGGGCAACGGTGGGAAGCTAGCCGCGAGTAAATCAAGCGCAGCATGTTGAGCAACTCTGTACCCGTGCCGAAAGTGCTGCGTATGCCCGGAATGGCCGGACGCTGGTGCATGGCCAGGGCAGCCGGAACGTACAACACTTCATCTACACTGGCACGGGCGGCCTGGGTCATTCTCCTGCGGGTATAGGTCGAAAGCGACTCCAAATAGCGACGCGCCCCCTCCGCATACAGCACTCCGAGTGCCAGCGAACTCTTGCCCGAACCGGACACCCCCGCGATGCCGACTATCTTCCCGAGCGGCACATCCACATCTATGTTCTTCAGATTGTGTACCCTCGCTCCGTGCACTTTGATTCTGTCCGGTCTATCTTTCTTATCTCTTTCCATACTTCCACAAATGCAAAGTTCATTCAAACCAAACGACTACATAATGGCGGCAACTGCCGTCGGTGCAATGCCATACTGTTTCTTGAACGCCGCCGAGAAATGCGACTGGTTCCTGAAACCGACTTTGGTATAGACATCCACAACCTTGTTCCCTCCTTCCTTCATCAAGTTGTAGGCCACCTCCAGCCGTTTGCGTATGAGCCACTTTTCGGGTGTCAGGTCGCTTATCTTCTTGAAGTCGCGCTTGAAGGTGGCAAGGCTTCTTCCTGTATAGTGCGCCAAATCCTCCATTGTGAACTCGTACATATAGTTTTTGTTCAGGAAGTCCAGGATGTCGATTTTCCACGGCTCGTTGAAGTCGAATAGCATGGGGGCGAATCGTTTGTCAATATGAAGCAAGGCAAGCAGGCCTTCTTGCAGTTTCAGGTGCATGAAGTCGTCTTGCGGCTTAACCTCTGGGTCGAAAAACGGGGTCAGCGAAGCGAACAGGCTGGTGATTTCCGCCGTCTTGGGCAACTTGATGACCTCTGCCTTCAGTTTCGGCGTATGAGCCGAAACCTTGTACTGTCCGAGCTTCGAGTACATCTCCCGTAGGAAGTTCCGTGTGAAACTCAAGAAAATGCCGCAATAGCGTTCTCCATTCAGAGGCTTTTTATACATGGTGATGTGGTGGTCGCGTGGAATAAAGACACATTCTCCTTTTCCGACATGAATTTGCTCTTTGCCGTTGTCCAGTATCATTTCGCCCGAATATACATAATTCATCGCATATTCCCGTGAGTGATGGATGCAACCGCTGATGTCATCGTAAAAGAAACTGTAGAACACGTTCTCATAATTGAATATGAGTTTCATCGGGCCGTGGTTTTCTTCTGCTTGTTTTTGTTTCATGCTTATCTTTTCTTATTTCTATTTCCCATGCAAAAGTATAAAATCGGATTTATAATCTTATGTTTTTTATTTTGTTAATATTCCTAACTTATAGAGAAAACCTTCCATATCCCGCTCAGAATGCATTTTGACGCGGTTCTGGAAGGTTGCAAACATAGAGGCCGAATGTTGCAAACATTAACCCCTTAGGTTGCAAACATTCGGGCCTTAGGTTTGCAACCTTCTTGGGGGTGGTTCCACTTAATCAGCAGATGTTATGATTTTTTAATTGGATGACTTAATGCTTACCGTTCGAAAGGTAGGCTGTCCAAGCGTTTGTAATCTTCCCAATAACGGGAGTCTTCCGTGTCTTCCAGTCTGAGATCGGTATCGGTCAGTATGGGGACGTTCCAATACCAATCTCCATCATAGACATAGATGAGGTGAAGCAGGGTTTCGCCAATTAATTCCCATGTGAAATCGAACTCTTCCGCATGGCTCCAGCTTCCGTCAAGTAGTTCCCAATGTTCACCTCGTCCGTCGGCAAAGAATATCATGATGTCTTCGAGTTTTTCATCGGGATAATAATCTTCAGCATCGGCTATACCCGTCATGCCCCAATATCCTATGATTTGCCCACTTAGTTCGCCAGTCTCGGGATTGTTCACCGTCACTTCCTTGATGTAACGTTTCCCTTTCTCAAAATTGGTGCCGTGAATAGGCTGGCTGACGAATACATCGCCGTCACTGCATTCCACAGCCACGGTAATCTCCTCTCCGCTGAGATCCCTTGAAGCGATGAGCAGATTAGCCGTAAATACATTACTCAATACACCACTTATGTTCAACCGGATACAATCTGTCGATTGGCAACCGCTCTCAACTTGCTTATTCGTATCAAATCCGTATACATCCATTGCCGGCAAAATCTTACTATCGGCCATTAAACGGACTTGCCGAGGAGCCTTGCCCGCAGGTATCGTAATCCGCAGACTCAACATAGCCATCCAAGCATGAAACTGTAGCGGCTCACGCAAATTTCCGTTTTCGTCTGCTGTCGTGATGGCGACCATCGTGTTGTAATCAGCCAAGTGGTCTAATGTATTGTCACCGATTTGTTCATAGGGGGTAGAACTTCCGGGAGTTTGAACCTTGTACCAATAGTTGACTATCTCTACGCTATGCACCTTATGAAGACCGTAGTGTCGTTTCCCTCCTAATTTCGATTCATCCGTAGAATATCCCTTATACCATTCGAACTCGGCACTTGCTGTTTCTTCTTCGCCCGTATACCGATAGTATTGGTCACTCCACGGAAATCCCTCTTGTATGACTTCTATCTCATCCCCTTGTTTCCACTTCACGCTGATGGTTCCTCCATCCTCTTCTATATAGGATACGCGGGTATCTGCCCCCGGTGCAATGGCCGTAATGGTTTGTGGAGCTTGATATGTCCCGTTCGCTGCATTCTTTTCCGGATATACGAACTCGTCCGAACTGCATGATGTCCATACCAACAGACTTGCCCATACCAACATGCCTATCCAATGCTTCATACTTCTGTTCATAGTCTACGCCTTTTTTTAGTTCATTATACTTCTCTTACTTAATCCCACTCACCCAATTCATAACCGCCGGGATCGTTTACGGTCACGCTCATTTCCATTCCGTGTTCTACGGCTACTTCCAATGTCTCTACCTGGGGAGATACATACGTGTTTCCTTGTTCGTTCATACTTTCATGCTTTTAAGGATTATTATTTATAGTTTATCTCGCTTTCAAAGTTACGAATTGTAGATTGAGCAGGCAAATAATAAAGCAAATTTATAGTCGCGAATTTTGACCACTTAATTCGCGATTTCGACCATTTAGTACAAAAAACGTAATTTCAGCGATTTTTCACCTTTCTGTGAATGCATGAAAAAGGTGTGAAACCAAACATAGACGCGAGTGCTCTTGTCTATTATCCTTGAAGAATGAACGGGTTCTGATTAAGCCTGATAAATTGTAGTCTTTTCCTAGGGTAAAATTACGAATCTGATATTTTTTCTCATTTTTCTCTTCAATTTGTTTGGTAATTATAAAAAAGCACTTACCTTTGCGGCATAATTAATACGTTTAACAGAGAAATTATGATGAACCATACATCCATTAACCTGGCAGTCCTGCATATTATTCGCGTCGTGGTCTTGGAATCAAGAGCGTGAGAAAGGTTCGTGCATGTATGTGTCAGTTGAAAAGATATAAGTTCAGCCTTTCTCACCAAAGTGGGAGAGGCTTTTTTCTTAAAAGGAGATGAAGAAGATGAAAAAGCAGTTACGTAGCTTGTCGAGTACCGAAGGCCGCCGCATGGCGGGAGCCCGTGCCCTGTGGACGGCCAATGGAATGAAGAAGGAACAGATGGGGAAGCCCATCATAGCCGTGGTCAATTCGTTCACGCAGTTTGTGCCGGGTCATGTACACTTGCATGAAGTGGGACAGCTGGTGAAGAAGGAGATAGAGAAACTGGGCTGTTTTGCGGCGGAGTTCAACACCATTGCCATCGACGACGGAATCGCCATGGGGCACGACGGCATGCTCTACTCGCTGCCCTCACGCGACATCATCGCCGACAGCGTGGAATATATGGTCAACGCCCATAAGGCAGACGCCATGGTGTGCATCAGTAACTGTGACAAGATTACACCGGGCATGCTGATGGCGGCCATGCGGTTGAACATTCCCACGGTGTTTGTATCGGGCGGACCGATGGAAGCCGGTGAGTGGAACGGACGCCACCTGGACCTGATAGACGCCATGATTCAGTCGGCCGACACATCGGTAAGCGATGAGGACGTGGCACAGATTGAACGGCATGCCTGTCCTACGTGTGGATGCTGTTCGGGCATGTTCACCGCGAACTCTATGAACTGTCTTTGCGAAGCTATTGGCCTGGCTTTGCCAGGGAATGGCACCATCGTGGCTACCCATGAGAACCGGAAGAAACTTTTCAAGGATGCAGCCAAGCTGATTGTGGAAAATGCCTATAAATATTATGAAGAAGGGGATGAAAGTGTCCTCCCGCGCAGCATCGCTACCCGTCAGGCTTTCCTGAATGCCATGACATTGGATATTGCCATGGGCGGCTCCACCAACACGGTGCTTCATCTGCTGGCTGTGGCCAACGAAGCCGGTGCGGACTTCAAGATGGATGATATCGACATGCTGTCGCGCCGGACGCCTTGTCTGTGTAAAGTAGCTCCCAATACGCAGAAATACCACGTGCAGGATGTGAACCGTGCCGGAGGTATCCTTGCCATTATGGGCGAATTGACTAAAGGAGGCTTGGTAGATACCGGTGTGAAGCGGGTGGATGGCCTGACACTGGCTGAAGCCATCGACCAATATGACATCACCAGCCCGAATGTATGCAAGAAGGCATTGAAGAAGTATGCCAGCGCTCCCGGTGGAAAATTCAATTTAGAAATGGGCTCGCAAGACAATTACTATAAGGAGTATGACACCGACCGTGCCAACGGTTGCATCCGCGACTTGGCTCATGCCTACAGCAAAGACGGAGGTTTGGCCGTGCTGAAGGGGAACATCGCTCAGGACGGTTGCGTGGTGAAGACAGCCGGCGTAGACGAAAGCATCTGGAAATTCAGTGGCCCCGCCAAGGTTTTCGATTCGCAGGAAGCCGCCTGCGAAGGCATCTTGGGAGGCAAGGTGCAGAGTGGCGATGTGGTGGTTATCATCTACGAGGGTCCGAAGGGAGGACCGGGCATGCAGGAGATGCTTTATCCTACTTCATACATCAAATCGCGTCACCTGGGTAAAGAGTGTGCCTTGATTACCGACGGACGCTTCAGTGGCGGCACATCGGGACTGAGCATCGGACACATTTCGCCCGAAGCGGCGGCCGGAGGAAACATCGGTAAGGTGCAGGACGGTGACCTCATTGAAATAGACATCCCGAACCGCAGCATCAACGTGAAGCTGACCGATGCCGAACTGGCTGCACGACCTATGGCACCGATTACTCGTCAACGTGAGGTGTCGAAATCCTTGAAGGCATACGCTGCCATGGTCAGCTCGGCCGACAAAGGAGCCGTGAGAATCATAGATTAAATGAAGAACTAATAATGAAGAATGAAGAAATCTCAGGGATGCCGCAGGGAAATTCTTCATTTTGTCCCGCAGGGACTATTCTTCATTCTTAATTAATATTATAGTATGAAAGATATAATTACAGGAGCGGAAGCCCTGATGCGTTCGCTGGAGCATGAAGGAGTAAAGACGATATTCGGTTACCCGGGTGGAAGCATCATGCCTGTGTTTGACGCACTCTACGACCATCGCGGTACGTTGAACCACATCCTGGTGCGCCACGAACAAGGCGCTACCCATGCCGCACAAGGTTTTGCCCGTGTATCGGGTGAAGTGGGCGTGTGCTTAGTCACCAGCGGACCGGGAGCCACGAACACCATCACGGGCATAGCCGACGCCATGATAGACAGTACGCCCATCGTAGTCATAGCCGGACAGGTAGGCACAGGATTCCTGGGGACAGACGCTTTTCAGGAAGTGGACTTGGTAGGCGTAACGCAACCTATCTCCAAATGGAGCTACCAGATACGCCGTGCCGAAGACGTGCCATGGGCTGTAGCACGGGCTTTCTACATTGCCCGTAGCGGAAGGCCGGGACCTGTGGTCCTGGACTTCGCCAAAAACGCGCAGACGGACAAGATGGAATATGCCCCGATGACGGTGGACTTCATCCGTAGCTATATGCCCGTGCCCGATACCGACCCCGAAAGCATTCGCCAGGCAGCCGACCTCATCAATCAAGCCGAACGTCCGCTGGTATTGGTGGGGCAAGGTGTAGAGTTGGGGCACGCGCAGAAGGAACTCCGTACTTTTATCGAAAAAGCCGGATTGCCCGCAGGCTGCACCTTGATGGGCTTGTCGGCACTGCCTACTGACCACCCGCTTAATAAAGGAATGCTGGGCATGCACGGCAACCTCGGGCCGAACATCAACACCAACAAGTGCGACGTACTGATTGCCGTGGGCATGCGCTTCGATGACCGTGTGACGGGCAATGTAGCGACCTATGCTCCTCAGGCTAAAATCATCCACTTCGATATCGACCCCGCCGAAATCAACAAGAACATCCAAGTAGACGTGGCCGTGCTGGGCGACTGCAAGGAGACACTGGCCGCCGTGACGGAACTGTTGCATCCCGCCACGCACCAAGAATGGCTCGACAGCTTCCGCACCTATGAAGAAGTGGAAGAGGAGAAGGTCATTCGCCCCGAACTCCACCGCACGACCCGCGAACTGAGCATGGGCGAGGTGGTGCGTGCGGTAAGTGAAGCCACCGGCCATGAAGCCATCCTCGTGACCGATGTGGGACAGAACCAGATGATGTCCGCACGCTACTTCAAGTTTACCCGCGAGCGCAGCATTGTCACCTCAGGAGGGTTGGGCACCATGGGCTTCGGCCTTCCCGCAGCCATTGGGGCTACCTTCGGACGACCGGACCGCACCGTCTGCGTCTTTATGGGTGACGGTGGCTTGCAGATGAACCTACAGGAGTTGGGCACCGTGATGGAGCAGCAGGCTCCTGTCAAGATGATATTGCTCAACAACAACTACCTGGGCAACGTGCGCCAGTGGCAGGCCATGTTCTTCAACCGCCGCTACTCGTTCACACCCATGCTCAACCCCGACTATATGCAGATTGCGGCGGCTTATGGCATTCCTTCACGCCGCGTCATGGAACGCGCTGAGCTGGCAGACGCCATCCGCGAGATGTTGGCCACCAACGGACCTTTCCTGCTCGAAGCGTGTGTGGAAGAAGAAGGCAACGTCATGCCGATGACGCCGCCGGGCGGCTCAGTGAACCAAATGTTGTTGGAATGCTGATTTTAATGAAGAATGAAGAGTTAATAATGAAGAATTCTCAGTGATGCCGCAGGGCAATTCTTCATTCTTCATTATTAGTTCTTAATTTGAAAAGACTATGGACAAGACATTATATACCATCATCGTTCATTCAGAGAACTTCGCCGGCTTGCTCAACCAGGTGACGGCGGTGTTCACACGCAGGCAAATCAACATCGAAAGCCTGAACGTATCCGCTTCATCCATCGCGGGCGTGCACAAATACACCATCACCGCCTGGACCGACCCGGACACCATCGAAAAAGTGGTGAAGCAGATTACCAAGAAGATTGACGTCATACAGGCGCACTATTTCACGGATGATGAAATCTACCAGCATGAGATAGCGCTCTACAAACTCACTACGCCTACCTTGGAACAGATACCCGAGGTTTCCAAAGTGATACGTAAGAACCATGCCCGCATCGTGGAGGTCAATCCCGTCTTCTCCATCGTGGAGATGAACGGCATGAGCGACGACATCACTCACCTCTACGAGGAGTTGCAGGCATTCGGGTGCGTGCTTCAGTTTGTGCGCTCGGGACGTGTGGCCATCACCACCAGCTGCTTTGAGCGCGTCAACGAGTACCTGGCCGAACGGAAGGCGAAATATGAGGCTAGTAAAAAGGAGGCTGTATGAACAAGATAGGAAACTACCGGTTTGTGGCCGAGCCTTTCCATGTAGATTTTACCGGAAGGTTGACATTGGGCGTATTGGGCAACCACCTGCTCAACTGTGCCGGCTTCCATGCCACCGAACGAGGTTTCGGTATGGCCACACTGAACGAGGACAACTACACGTGGGTGCTGTCCCGACTGGCCATCGAAATGGACGAGATGCCCCGCCAGTACGAAGACTTCAGCGTGCAGACGTGGGTGGAGAACGTTTACCGACTTTTCACCGACCGCAACTTTGCCGTTGTCGACAAGGACGGACGCCGCATCGGATATGCCCGCTCCGTATGGGCCATGATTAACATGAGCACCCGCCGCCCCATTGACCTGCTGACGATGAACGGTGGCCATATCACCGACTACATCTGCGACGAACCGTGCCCCATCGACAAACCTTCGCGCATCAAGGTGAAGTCTACGGAAACCGCCTGCACCCTGCGCGCCAGATACAGCGACATCGATGTCAACGGGCACGTGAACAGCATCCGCTACATCGAGCACGTCCTCGACCTCTTCCCGCTCGACTTCTACCGGACACGGCGTGTGCGCCGCTTCGAGATTGCCTACGTGGCCGAGAGTTACTACGGTGACCTCCTGTCTTTCTATATCGATGAGGAGGAAGACGGACGATATGCCGTGGAGATAAGGAAGAAAGGTACGGAAGGAGAGGAACCCGTATGTCGGGCTTCGGTAACCTTTGTCTGAGACATGGTATAGAATCATTGGCAATGATTCCTACAATCATTGGGGATGATTCCCACAATCATTGGCAATGATTCCATTTCAAGTCCGAAAGAAGAGACCTTTAACATAGACGAATGATTATGATTAAATACTAACTAAAACAAAAGTAAAATGGCACAAATGAATTTTGGAGGTGTGATGGAGAACGTCATCACACGTGAAGAGTTTCCCTTGGAGAAAGCTCGCGAGATACTGAAAGATGAGACAATCGCCGTACTGGGCTATGGCGTACAGGGACCCGGACAGGCCTGCAACCTGCGTGACAACGGTTTCAATGTCATCGTAGGCCAGCGCCCGGGCAAGACGTACGACAAAGCCGTGGCCGACGGATGGGTACCCGGCGAAACCTTGTTCAGCATCGAAGAGGCTGCCCAGAAGGGTACCATCGTCTGCATGCTGCTCAGCGATGCTGCCCAGATTGCCGTATGGCCCCAAATCAAGCAATACCTGACGCCCGGCAAAGCCTTGTACTTCAGCCACGGCTTCGGCATCACCTACAAGGAACGTACGAACATCATTCCGCCCGCCGATATCGACGTGATTATGGTAGCCCCGAAGGGGAGCGGTACATCGCTGCGCACCATGTTCCTCGAAGGCCGCGGACTGAACTCCTCGTATGCCGTTTATCAGGACGCTACGGGACGTGCCACCGACCGCACGTTGGCATTCGGCATCGGCATCGGTTCGGGCTATCTGTTCGAAACGACTTTCAAACGCGAAGTTTACTCTGACCTGACCGGTGAGCGTGGCTCACTGATGGGAGCCATTCAGGGATTGCTGCTGGCCCAATACGAAGTGCTGCGTGAGCACGGACATACGCCCAGCGAAGCCTTCAACGAAACGGTAGAAGAATTGACTCAGTCGCTGATGCCGCTCTTCGCCAAGAACGGGATGGACTGGATGTATGCCAACTGCTCCACAACGGCACAACGCGGCGCGCTCGACTGGATGGGTCCCTTCCACGATGCCATCAAGCCCGTCATGGAGAAACTCTACCACAGCGTGGAGACTGGTAACGAGGCCCAAATCTCCATCGACAGCAACTCGCAGCCCGACTATCGCGAGAAGCTGAACGCCGAGCTGAAAGCCCTGCGCGAAAGCGAGATGTGGCAAACGGCCGTGACAGTGCGCAAGCTCCGTCCGGAGAACAATTGATCAATAGAACATAGATAATTTATCATTTAAAGTAACGCCCCATCTCATTTAAAGGGGCGTTATTTTTTATTTAAAGTTAATGACTACGTTCGGTGAAGTTTTTTCACCTAACACATTATTGTTAATCATAAGCTTCCTCCACGTTTGTATGTTATATGTTTGTCAAGATAAAATCATTCGTTTCTTCGTATAGGATATTGTTAATGAAAAACTGTACATGACAATGGTATTTACGTGAATATTAATGCTTAATTTCGCAGTTTATAGATAAGGTTATGTTGAATAAAATTGTTGTATTAGCTGAATATGGATAGTTATACTTGTAGAGTTTGTGGTTTTCATTGGAAGGAGAAACCATGGGGAGAAGATGGGCATTCTCCAACCTATGCGATATGTCCGTGTTGTGGGGTTGAATGGGGTAATGAAGATTACTGTTTAGAATCTATCCGCAAGTTTCGAAGTGAGTGGGTCGGTAAGGGATGTCAATGGTTTGATATTCGTCAGCGTCCCTCTGATTGGGACTATCAAATTCAATTAAGGAATGTTGATGCAAATTTTATTTAGGTGATATTTAATGTAACAAATGAGATTATTGAAAACAAATAATATTGTAGAGAAATATATCGCCCTTCTTTTGTTGTTCTTATTAGGGAGAGGATGGAGTTTCTCTCAAGAAATAAATTTTAATTTGTCTTCGGGAGAAGAAAGAATTTATCAAATCATGGAATTGGATTCTCTTCCTGTATTTAAGGGAGGATATGATTCTTTACTTGTATATATAGACCGTAATTTAATTTTTCCAACTGTTTATGAAGATGCGAGCATTCAAGGCAGAGTTATATGTCAGTTTGTTATAACAGAAGAAGGAGACATAACGGCAGCTAAGGTTATACAAGGTATTGATGAATGTTTGGATAATGAAGTGCTGAAAATAGTTTCTTCCATGCCGCGATGGTTGCCGGGTAAGATAAATAACCGAGTTGTGAAGACAGAATATTTTCTTCCTGTAATTTGTGTTGTAAAATAGGTTGATGTTGATAAATGAAGCAATCCTTGAATGAGATGACTCTGGTTCAAGGATTGCTTTTTTATAATGGTTTATTAAGCGTGTTTCACTCTTTCAAGCATTCAGCGCCTGCTCGATGTCGGCGATGATGTCGTCGGCGTTTTCGATGCCCACCGAGAAGCGGATGAGGTCCGGACGCACGCCGGCTTCTATCAGTTGCTCGTCCGTCAGTTGGCGGTGCGTATGGCTGGCGGGATGCAGCACGCAGGTGCGGGCGTCGGCCACGTGGGTGACGATGGCTGCCAGGCGCAGATGATCCATGAAGCGGATAGCGACGTCGCGACCGCCCTTGAGGCCGAAGGAGATGACGCCGCATGAGCCGTTCGGCATATACTTTTGCGCCAAGTCGTAATACTTGTTGCCGGGCAAGCCGCAGTAGTTCACCCACGCCACGCGGTCGTTCTGTTGCAGGTACTCGGCCACGCGCTGGGCGTTCTGGCAGTGGCGTGGCACGCGCAGGTGCAGCGTTTCCAGTCCCAGGTTCAGCAGGAAGGCGTTCATGGGACTTTGTATGCTGCCCAGGTCGCGCATCAGCTGGGCTGTGGCCTTGGTGATGTAGGCCATCTGGCCGAAGGCCTTGGTGTACGTCAGTCCGTGGTACGACTCGTCGGGCGTGCATAGGCCAGGGAACTTGTCGGCATGGGCTTCCCAATCGAAACGGCCGCTGTCCACGATGCATCCGCCTACTGACGTGGCGTGTCCGTCCATGTATTTGGTCGTCGAATGCACCACGATGTCGGCGCCCCATTCGAAGGGTCGGCAGTTGATGGGCGTTGGGAACGTGTTGTCCACGATGAGGGGCACGCCGTGGCTGTGGGCAATGTGGGCGAACTTCTCGATGTCCAGCACTTCGAGCGAGGGATTGGAGATGGTTTCACCGAACAGGGCCTTGGTATTGGGACGGAAGGCTTTGCTGATTTCTTCTTCCGAGTCGTCGGGATTGATGAAGGTCACGTCGATGCCCATCTTCTTCATGGTCACGCCAAAGAGGTTGAACGTCCCGCCATAGATGGCCGATGAGCATACGAAGTGGTCGCCTGCCTGGCACAGGTTGAAGATGGCGTAGTAGTTGGCAGCCTGTCCGCTGGAAGTCAGCATGGCGGCTACTCCCCCTTCGAGGGCGGCAATCTTGGCGGCTACGGCATCATTCGTAGGGTTTTGCAGACGGGTGTAGAAGTAGCCGCTATCCTCCAGGTCGAAGAGTCGGGCCATCTGCTCGCTGGTTTCGTATTTGAACGTGGTGCTTTGATAGATGGGGAGCACGCGCGGCTCTCCCTTTTTAGGAGTCCATCCGGCTTGTACACAGAGGGTCTCCGGCTTGAATTGTTTTGGCATAATGCTATCTTTTTTGAAGGTTCTTTATCAATTAACGCTTTAATGGGCGCAAAAGTACGGAAAATAATGTATTTTTGTCCGGCTTAACCGCATTTTTAGCATTAAATATAGATTATATGATACGTATACTTGTCGTCCTTTTGCTGATGTTTTTCCCCGTAGCCTTGCCGGCACAGGAGGCTACGGATACCCCCCGCCGCGGGGAAGGCATATCGACCTTTTTGGAACGCAACCATCGTCCGGGCCGGGCCTATTACAAAGAGTTTCTGGAACTGAACAAGAAACGACTGTGCGGTAAGACGGAACTTCGCTACGGGGTGAAGTATGTGTTGCCTCCCTTGCATGAGAAGGGAAAGCAGACCGCTTCGGGCGGGAAAGGGAAGAAACGCGTGGTGCGTGAGCCTCTGTTCGGCAAGAAGCTGGACGAGGTGGAGGTGACCAGCAACCGGCTGGCGGGGGCGTGCTTCTACATCTCCAGTGGACATGGTGGTCCCGACCCGGGGGCTATCGGCAAGGTAGGGCGGCACGAACTGCATGAGGACGAATATGCCTACGATGTGGCTCTTCGCCTGGCCCGCAACCTGATGCAGGAGGGAGCCGAAGTACGTATCATCATCCAGGACAAGAAAGACGGTATCCGCAACGACCGTTACCTGAACAACAGTACCCGCGAGACGTGCATGGGCGAACCCATTCCCCGGGGACAAGTGGCCCGGTTGAAGCAGCGGAGCGACAAGATTAACGCCCTGTATGCCCAAGACCGCAAGAAGTATAAGTATTGTCGCGGCATCTTCCTGCACGTGGACAGCCGGGGCAAACGGGCGCAGGTGGATGTGTTCTTCTACCATGCCGAGGGCAGTACCCAAGGACGTCGGTTGGCCAAGACCGTGCGCGATGTCTTCGAACAGAAGTATCACCAGCACCAGCCGGGACGTGGCTTCGAAGGCTCCGTCAGCTCGCGCAACCTTTATGTGCTGAAGAATACGACTCCCGTAGGCTTGTTCGTGGAGTTGGGCAACATACAGAATACCTTCGACCAACGCCGCTTTGTCATTGCCGACAATCGTCAGGCTTTAGCCAACTGGCTGACGGAGGGGTTGGTGAAGGATTATAGAAGTAAATGAAGAATGAAGAACGAAGAATGATGATTGGGATTATGTCGAGCCGATGGACAGCATGGTGGCGGTCGGCTTATCCGGCCGCCATTCCTTCGTGGAAGGTCGTGGTGGTGCCTGCCGTCATCGTCTTCTTTGTGCTCTACGGATTGCAACCTTTCGGCATTGCGCAGATAACGAGCGGGAAGCTGTGGGTCACGCTGGGGGCGGCGGGTATATCGGCGGCGGTTTCCTCTCTCTTTGCCTGGGGCTTGCCGCATGTGTTTCCCCGCTACTATGCGGAGGAACATTGGACGCTGGGCAAGGAGGTGCTTAGCACACTGGAACTGCTTCTGCTGATTACCGTCGGCGTATGGCTCTACGTGGCTTGGCTCACGGGGATGATGCCCGATGTCCGTCTGTTCTTCCTCGTGCTGCTTTGGGTGCTGATATTATCGGTCTTTCCCATCGTGCTCTTTGCGATGTGGAACCGTAATATCCAGTTGGCACGCCATTTGCGCGAGGCCACGGAAATGAACCAACGCCTGCCCGTGCAATCGAGCCCTGAAACCGATGCCATTTGTCCCACCGAACCCCTGCTGTTTGCGGGAAGCACGAAAGAGACGCTGGAGGTAGATGCCTCCTTATTTCTTTATGCCGAGGCCGAAGGCAACTACGTTCACTTCCATTATCTATCTTCCAAGGACAACCGTCCCATCGGCAAGCTCGTCCGCCTCACCATGAAGCAGGCCGAAGCGGCGGTAGACTCCTGTCCATACGTCATCCGTTGCCATCGGGCTTTCTTGGTCAACCTCCACCGGGTGACGAAGGTGGACGGTAACCTGCAAGGCTATCGCCTGCGGCTGGAAGGGTGCGGGACCGAAGTGCCTGTGTCGCGTGCTTACGCCAAGGCGGTAAAAAAATTAATGAAGAATAGCCGCTACGCGGCGAAATGAAGAATTCTCACGTCGCATGACTCATTCTTCATTCTTCGTTCTTCATTCTTCATTTATCACAGATTCCTGCCATCTGTCCCAACTATTTTTCCCATTGAAAATCAAGGCGTATGTTTGCATCGAACTAAAAAACATACGTTTTATGAGAACATTACTAATTACTCTTTGTGCCTGCCTTCTGACGGTAGGCACGCAGGCGCAAAGCCTGACGCTTGAAGTACGCGACATCGACCGGCCGACCGGTACGCTGTATGTCGCCATCTATTCCTCTGCCGAGACTTTCCTCTCCCGTCCCCTTACGGGCTTCCGGGTGGAGGTGAAAGACAAGCAGATGTCCATTCCCTGCCAAGGCCTGCCCGCAGGCACGTATGCGCTCTGCCTCTTTCAGGACGTGAACGGCAACGGTACGCTGGACACGGGTGCATACGGCATCCCCACGGAACCGACCGGATTCAGCAACGATGCCCAAGGGGTGATGGGGCCTCCCGATTTCGAGTCGTGCAGCTTCACCCTGCGGCAGGACACCACGGTGGTCGTACATCTAAGGTGACCTTCCTAAGACTGGTGTCTGACACTTCCCATGGGTCCCGGCGAGACCTCCCATGGGTCTCCTTGGGACCACTGATAGGTCCGGCCCGGACCAATGGGAGGTCCCAA
The DNA here is from genome assembly GCA_944322355.1 of uncultured Bacteroides sp. Classification (GTDB taxonomy): domain Bacteria; phylum Bacteroidota; class Bacteroidia; order Bacteroidales; family Bacteroidaceae; genus Bacteroides. The sequence continues at coordinate 18,695 of CALUOT010000008.1, forward strand.
GCGGACCAATCAGTGGTCCGAGGCGGACCAGGCTTTGGGAAAAGTTGGTCCAATCATCTATCTAATAATCAATCTACTACAAAATATCCGTTTATGAAGTATATCCTCCTGATTCTCTTACTGGGATGCTGCAGCCTGCATTTCCTGTCGGCGCAGACGGTGAGCGACACCGTGCGCCTGACGTTCTATACCGATACCGTAACACTGAACGAGGTGGTGGTGGCCAAACGACGTACGCCCGCCGCCAACAGCCGATGGAGCGACCTGCATCCCGTGGAACTGGTGACCGTGGGCGGGGCGAATGGCGACTTCTTCAAAGCCTTGCAGACGTTGCCCGGCACGCAGACGCAGGGCGAGACGGGGCATCTGCTGGTGCGCGGAGGCAGCAGTGAGGAGACGCAGACCTACATCGACGGCCTGCACGTGCTGAAACCTTATACGTCGGTGGGCATCAACTCGGCAGCGCGGGGCCGATATTCCACCTTCCTGTTTAGCGGCATCAACCTGGCTTCGGGCGGGGCGCCGCTGGAGTATGGGCAAGCCCTGTCCGCCGTGCTCCCTTTGGAGACGAAGGACGAAAGTCCGGTGACGAAGCTGGGAGTCAATGCCTCCGTGATGGGCGTAGGCGGGGGCGGCACGCGGGCTTTCGGCCGTGGTTCGCTCTCGGCGGACCTGACCTATCAGAACTTGGGACTCTATAATAAGGTATATAGCGGACGGTGTGATTTCGAGGAGCCTTATAAAATGTTCTCCGCCGCTGCGCAATTCCGCCTGGAGCCCGCCGAGGGGAGCTTGCTGAAAGTGTACGGCCAATACGACCGCACCGACTTCTCCACCTACGAGGGAGAAGACACCACCCGTCGGCTTTTCACCTTGGGCGAGGATAATGCCTACCTGAACACGACGTTCCGCCGGACTGCCGACTGTTGGCAATGGTGGGCAGGAGCGGCCTTTTCCTACAACCGGCAGGGGATAACAGGAGCGGCACAGGCGGACGACCGTTGGCAGGAGCGTCAGATGGAGCTGCATGTCAAGGCGGTGGTTTCGCATCAGCCGGGGCCGAAGTTCCGCTGGTCGGGAGGAGCGGAGAGCTTTGTGCGTCGCTATGAGAATGGGTATCGTTGGGGAGAGAGCGCTACGGAGGGGCGGGTGCGTCCGGTGGTGTCGGCCGCCTTCTTGTCTGCCTCGTGGTTTCCTTGGGAGCGGTTGAAGGCGGAAGGTTCCGTGCGGATGGAGTCGACGCGGCCCGGCGGACGATGGACGTTTTCTCCTCGTGCGGCCCTGAACTATTACGTGGGCGATGCCGTGTTGTCGGCTACTGTGGGGCGATACACCCAGCAGGCGGAGATGAAGTATCTGGCTCTGAATCCTGCGCTGAATACCTCTACTTGTTGGCAATACAACATGGGGGCACAGTATAGCCGGGGCGGACGCATGGGCAAGGCGGAAGTGTATTATAAGGATTATGACCGTCTGTCCCTGTGGCAAGGGGCCGGACTTACTTCGTTGGGGTATGGCTACAGCCGGGGCTTCGACCTCTTCTACTCCGACCGTGCTTTGCTGAAGCACGTGGAGTATCGATTGTCGTACACTTACAACGTGTCCCGCCGTCGTTACCTGGAGTATGACGAAATGACTACGCCTCAGTATGCCACGCGCCACAATGCCTCCGTGGTTGTCAAGTGGACTATCCCCCGCTTGCGCCTCGTGCTTGGCCTGACGGACACCTACACCAGCGGTCGCCCTTGGCACAACCCGGCGCGTCCCGGCCTGATGAACGACGAGGTGAAGCCCTATAACAGTCTGGACATCGGACTGACGTTCCTGCCCAGCCCGAAGGTCATCATCCATGCTTCGGCCACGAACGTCCTGTGCCGACGCAACGAGTTCGGGCGGGTGGACGGGCGTCCGGTGCTGGCTTCGGCCGACCATCTCTTCTACATCGGCGTGTTCATTACCCTGGGGAAGCGGGCGGCCTATGAGGTGTCGAACTTTTAGGCGTCAATCAGGGCCTTCAGCTTAGCCAGCAATCGTTCGGTTTTGGGAAATAAGGGAAGAATGTCTTCCTCTTCCCAATCGAACATATCATCATAGTCGCCTGATTGTCTCATGTTCAGCAGTCTGGAGGCCAATCGGGAATCTTCTTTGTCAAGCAGTCCTTTGACTACGAATTCTTGACCCAATAGTCCTATCAGTCCTTTGACTACGAATTCTTGACCCAATAGTCCTATCAGTCCTGCATGACTTTTGGTAGAGAAACCTTTCTGAATCATTAAAGCGGATGCCATATGAAACACGGCATAATATAGTCTGTTGGCTACCAGGCTCCAATGTTTCAAACGGGCATTGTCACGGGCTTCGGTCATTGCATTCTCCGATTTCTGTATCCGGTAGGCAATGATAGCTCTTTTATCGTCTGCAGTTAGTGCCATAATATAATTTTGTCTTGATTAACTTCGTGGTAGAAGGGGGTGATGCGTCTCTTTTCCCAATCACGGTAAGTATATAGCAGCGGATTGATTTCTTCCCCCAGTTTCCAGCCTAATTCTATCAGCGGATAGGCCACTTCGTCAAAGTCGCCGTGAACAATCCGGTCTTTGTCCATCAATATCAGGATGTCCCAGTCCGATTCGGTACGGGCTTCTCCACGTGCTTGCGAACCGAAGAGGTAGGCACTGCTTCCGGCAGGCATGACGTCACGCAGGGTGTCTTTAATGGCTTGTAGGATGGAGGTTGATGTAAGTTTCATGGGCGAATGTCATTTCTTTGTCATCACAAAGTTAAGTATTTTAAGGATAAAGAAAAAGAATCCCCGACAAAATGTCGGGGATTTAGGCTTTGTTTAGGAAATCAGGAAATCACTGCACCTCTTCCTTGATTTCCTCCTCCACCCGCACGTTGAAGTAGTCCTCCAGTTCCTTTTCGGCGGAATTGTCGTGGTTGTCGATGTCGCGCAGGATGATGCCGTGCTCCAGCAGGGCGATGCGGGGACAGATGTCCACCGTGTGGTTCAGGTTGTGGCTGGAGATGAGTACCGTGGCTCCGTGCTCCTCGTTGTATTTCTGGAGCAGGTGCTTGATGATGGCCTGCGATGAAGGGTCGAGGAAGTTGAACGGTTCGTCGAGGATGAGCAGGCGGGGGTGGTGAATCATGGCGGAGATGATGCCTATCTTCTGCTTGTTGCCCATGGAGTAGTTGCGGATGAACTTCTTCTGCCCGATGACTTCGCCGTTCATGAAGCGCTCGAAGGGGCGCAGACGTTCGTCCACTTCCTCCTTCTTCAGTCCGTACATGCGGCCGATGAAGTAGAAGTACTCCTCCGGCGTCAGGTAGTCGATGAGGAAGCCGTCGTCGATGTAAGCGCCCGTGAAGGTCTTCCAGTCCTCGCTGCGGCTTACGTCGATGCCGTCCACCAGGACGCGGCCCCGGTCGGCCTGTAGGAGGTCGAGGATGAGGCGGAAGAGGGTGGTCTTGCCGGCTCCGTTGTTACCTACCAATCCCAACATAGTGCCTGGGGCAATGGTATAGTTCTCTATGTCTACGGCGGTCTTGTCGCCGAATTTCTTTTGCAGTTGATGAATCTCTATCATATTTTCGTTGTCTTAAATGGGTAAGTAATCCTGTTGAAACCGTCGCTACTGTGACGACCGAATCATCACTACTGTGACGGACGAGTTGTCACTACTGTGACGATGAGCCTGTCACTACTGTCTTGTTTCGCCCCTCGCTACTGCCTACCGTTGACGGCTGTCGCGGAAGCCTTCCAGATTCTTGTAGCGGCGCTTCATGAAGCGGTGGTATACATTCTTTATCCACAGGCGGGAGGTGAGGATGAAACCTGCGCCAAGGACTATAAGGATGACATGGGTGACCGTCTCACCCCACAGCGCCTTGAACAGCACGTTCAGAAGCAGGGGTACGCCGATTACGGCAGCGGTGATGATGCCCTGCAGGCCCGTCCCTCCGTTCTGTCGGGTCGTCAGCTTGGTATTGAGGTCCACGGTGCGGGTGTTGTACACGGCCATCTGGAACAGGCCGAAGTAGATAGGCCCTGCGGTGAACAGTCCCCAGGCCACGCAGCTCAGCACCGTCAGCTTGCCCATCACCATGGCGGGCGTCATCAGCACGAAGGGGATGAGGATGGCCAGGCTGTAGAGTGTGTACTTGGCGCGCAGCAGGGAGTAGATGGACTCCTTGCGGCTCATCAGCCCGTCGATGTAGTTGCCCTCATAGCCCATGATGGTGAGCAGGAACATGATGCCGAAGATGACGTAGTTGTAGATGAGGATAAAGTCCTTCATGCCCGTGGAGTCGTAAGCTTCGGTGAAGCTGAGCAGGGCGCTGAAGGCCAGTACCAGGAGGACAATGGTGCGCAGGGATGTTTTGCATATCTTGTTGCGCAGCATCATCTTCATCTCCAGCCGGATGTATTCGCCTATCTCGCCGTAGCGGTCGAGGAACTTGTATTCGGACACCTTGCGGACTTTCACTGTGGTGTCCTCCACCTTGTTCAGTTCGTTGTAGACAAGGCCTGCCATGACGCGCCGGTTGATGAACCACAAGAGGGCAATCGCTGCCAACACCAAGAGGAAACTGAGCACACCTCCCGTGATGAAGCCTTCGCCCAGGGTGACCGACCAGTCGAACAGCGGGCTGTCGTCAGGGATGAACAGGGCGCAACCGATGGCACCGTACACGACCAGTGGCAGCGCGACCCACCACACCCGTTCGTTCATCAGCGTGCGGCATAGCAGGAACCAGTAGTTGTTCATCACCATCAGTAGCCAGACGCCAATGCTGTAGGTCACGACACCCGCGACGCCATAGAAGCGTGCCACGGTGAGGATGGCGAAGGGCACGAAGAAGAAGAGCCATATCAGATTGAAACTGTGCAAGCCCGAACGCAGCAGCAGGCAGTCTATCAGCCTCGTGCGCCGTATGGGCAACAGCAGGTAGGGCTTTATCTCCTGCGTGGGTGTCTTTTGGAAAGGGAAGCGCATCAGGAAGTCGAGAGCCAGGAAGATGATGAGCGCACCGTTGATGAGGTGGTAGGGCTCGCGCGACTCTCCATCGAAGGCAAAGGCGAACATCGAACCGAAGAACACGAGATAGCCCGCCCAAAATACGCCCATGGCGTACATGAAGACGCGCCCGAACTTGTTCTTGTCGTACATCGGGTGGCGCTTGTCGGCCAGCTTGCCGTGGCGGCGGAGTTCTGAGAAGAGGGACATGTTGTTAAATGAAGAATGAAGAGTTAAGAGTTAAGAATGAAGAATTAAGAATGAAGAATTAGGCTGCGCTGTCATGCCGCATGGTAAATTCTTCATTCTTCGTTCTTCATTCTTCATTAAATAAGTTTTACTTCTCGGGCACGGTCATTACCACCGTAATCTTGTTGCCTTGGCCAATCAGGTCAGCGGCAAACTGTTGCACATCGCTCTTGCTAATGCTGTTCACGGTAGCTTCGTAGTCCTTCGTCAGATCCAGTCCGGTGTAGAAGTATTCGTCCAGATTGTTCAGCCAGTAGCTGTTCTCCTTCTGGTTGTCAGCATGCTTTTTCAGCATGTACTCTTTGATTTTGCTCATCTGCTCGTCCGTGGGACCTTGGGCGGCTACTTTCTGCAACTCGCGGTCGATGATGGCGTTCAGGTGCTCCATCTTATCCGGGTCGGTCTGATAAACGATTTGCATCATTTCCTCTTCCTTTGGATATTTCGTCAGTCCGCCGTAGCAGCTTACGCCATACGTTCCGCCTTCCTTCTCGCGGATTTCTTCGGTATAGATGATGTCGAGTGCCTGGGTGAGGAAGCTCATCAGCAGTTGGTTCTTCAAGTCATACTTGCACGTGCCGCTGTAGAGCATGAAAATAGTGGCCATCGGCGTCTGTTGCTCCTTGGCGTAAATGTTTTCCAAGTTGCCTTTGGCGATGTCCATGTGATTGTCACGGAAGGTCTCCTTGCGTCCCGTGGCGGGCAGTGAGCCAAGGTATTGGGCGATGAGCGGTTTGGCTTCATCCAAGTCGATGTTGCCTACGAAGTAGAACGTAAAGTCACCGGCATCGGCAAAGCGGTCCTTGTACATAGCCAGTACTTTGTCATAATCTATCTGGTCTATCATTTCTGGCTGTAAGGAAAGGTAGCGCGGATGCGTGCCGTACATCAGCTTGGTGATGGAGTCGTTGATGCTTGCCAAGGGGTTGGCTTGCGCGTTTTCCAACTGAGCTTTCAGTCGGGTCTTGAAGGAGGCGAAGGCTTCTTCGTCCTTTCGGGGAGCGGTGAAACTGAGGTAGGTCAGTTGCATCATGGTCTCGAAGTCTTTAGGTGAACAGTTGCCCTGTACCTGCTCTACGGTGTTGCCGATGGTTGCGTCTACCGACACCTTCTTGCCGGCCAGCAGCTTGGTCAGGTCTACGTTGCTGAAGTTGCCCAAACCTCCGGCTGATACGACACCGTTCAGGATTCCCGCGTTGAAGTTTAGCTTCTCTTCGTCGGGGAAGAGGCTGGTACCTCCGAAGCTAGTACCTTTCATGCGGATTTCATCGGCCTTGAAGTCAGTCTTCTTTACGTACACCTTCACGCCGTTGGAGAGTACTAATTCCGTTGTACCATAGATGCCGCCTGCCTTTTCCGACACGATGCTGCCGCCCTTGGGAGCTTCCTTCATCAGTGGCTCGTTGCTCACCTTGTCTTCGTAGGGCTTCACGTCCAGGCTCTTCATGCCGTTCAGCTGGGCAAGTACTTCTTCTTTCGTAGGAATCACTTCACCTTCCTTGTCAGGGGCGGTAATCATGATGACTTCATTGTTGTCCGGTATCAGTTCCTGTTGCACCAGTTGGTTGATGACGGCCACGGGGATGTTGGGCGCCAGTTGGTTGAGCATGGTGTATTCGTATTCAATGCCCGGCATGGGTTCGTTGTTCAAGAAGTGCTGGATGCACTCGTTGACGTAAGCGTCATTCTTCGTGTTGGCACGTTCGTTGTAGGCCGACTCCACTTGTTGCAGGATGTTGGCACGGGCGCGGGCATACTCTGACTCTGTGAAGCCGTAGCGGCGCATACGTTCCACCTCGGTCAACAGGGCTTTCAAGGTTTCGGGCAGGCCGTTGTCCTTGGCTGTCCCGCTGATGACAAAAGCCTCTTTTGTCTTGGCCAAGAAGAAGTTACCGTAGTAGGAATAAGCACGGACGTAAGGAGGATTGGCGCTTTGTGCCAGCTCGCTGAGGCGTTCGTTCATCATGATACCGACAGCAGACATCACATAGTCCTGTATCAGGTAAGCCATGTTGCCTTTGATGCTGTCCGGAGTGGCGTCGTGCTTGAAGAAGATGTCAATGCTCGGCTCGTCTATTTCCTTGTCCTTACCTATATATATAATAGGCTCCTGATTGTCGGCCACGGGGTAGTAGACGCGTTCGGCGGGATTGACCGGTGCCTTGACGTCGGCAAAAGTGGCCTTTATCTTGGCTTCCATCTGGTCTACGTCAATGTCGCCTACGATGATGATGCCTTGCAGGTCCGGGCGGTACCACTTGGCGTAGTAGTCGCGGATGGCCTGATAGGGGAAATTGTCTATCACATCGATGCTACCGATGGGCATACAGTCGGCATACTTCGAGTCGGGATAAAGGGTCGGCTGGGCTTCGGTGATGAGGCGCATAACGCCGATGTTGCGGCTGCGCCATTCTTCGTGGATGACACCTCGCTCCTTGTCAATCTCTTTGTCACTGAGCAACACCGCGTTGCTCCAGTCGTGCAGGATGAGCAGGCAAGAGTCCATGACGGCCTGGTCATTGGTCGGCACGTTGCTGATGCGGTACACTGTTTCGTCTACCGATGTATAGGCGTTGAGGTTGACACCGAACTTGATGCCTTTCGTCTCGCACCATTGCACAATGCCCAACCCGCGCTCATCGCCGGGGAAGTTCTTCGTACCGTTGAAGGCCATGTGTTCCAGGAAGTGTGCCAGACCGCGCTGTTGGGGCTCTTCGAGGATGGAACCTACCTTTTGCGCAATGTGGAATTCCACACGGTTTTCAGGCTTTTCGTTGTGACGGATGTAGTACGTCAGTCCGTTGTCCAGCTTGCCCACACGCACCTGCGGATCCAAGGGGATCGGCGGCATTTGCTGGGCCAAGCTCTGTGTTGTATAGCCGCAAAATGTGATGGCGGCTACCAACATGGTTTTGAAAAAGTGTCTCATAATTGTCTTTAATTAAGTATTCTGGTCTATTGGTCGGAAGAGGGTGACATAAATCACACTCCCTTCTTATTTTTTGTTATCCCCGGGAGCCGTGGGCACTGCATCGCGGTGTAGTCAGAATTACACCCGCGTGTAGCTGGAACTACATCCGGGTGTAGCTGGAATTACACCTGGGTGTAGCTGACACTACACCCGCGTGTAGCCGGAGCCGCACAACTGTGTAAATCCGACGCCCCTGTTTCTTACTCCCGGATGGCCTGACGGATGCGTACCAACTTGGTGAGTAACGGCTCCAGCAGGTCGAGGCGCAACATGTTGGCTCCGTCGCTTTTGGCCACGGCAGGATTCTCGTGCGTCTCGATGAAAAGTCCGTCGGCTCCTACGGCGATGCCTGCCCGGGCTATGGTTTCGATGAGTTGGGGCATGCCTCCGGTGACGCCTCCCGTCTGGTTGGGTTGTTGCAGGGAGTGGGTGACGTCCAGCACGACGGGATAGCCGAAGGATTGCATTTCGGGGATGCCGCGATAGTCCACCACCAAGTCCTGATAGCCGAAGGTGGTGCCCCGTTCGGTCAGCATCACTTGCCGGTTGCCTGCCTCCACCACTTTCTCGGCGGCGAAGTGCATGGCCATGGGCGACAGGAACTGGCCTTTCTTGATGTTGATGGTCTTGCCCGTCCGTGCGGCGGCCACCAGCAGGTCGGTTTGTCGGCACAGGAAGGCGGGTATTTGTAGCACATCGACGTATTCGGCGGCCATGGGAGCCTCCTCGGCGGTGTGGATGTCGGTCACGGTAGGGATGCCGAACGTGTCATGCACCTTGCGCAGGATGCGCAGGGCTTTTTCATCGCCGATGCCCGTGAAAGAATCCAGCCGCGAGCGGTTGGCCTTTCGATAGGAGCCTTTGAACACGTAGGGTATTTGCAGCCGTTCGGTGATGCGCACTGCTTGTTCGGCGATGCGCAGGGCCATGTCTTCGCCTTCGATGACGCACGGCCCCGCCAGCAGGAAGAAGTTTCCTGCCGCGTTCTGGGTAAGTTGTTCGATAAGATGATTCATATGCAATTAATCGGGTATAATCAGTGTGATGGCTTCGTGCAAGATGCCTATTTCCAACGGGAAGTGGCGGTCGAGGATGCGGCTATCCAAATCGACCGACGCATTCTGGGCACGGAGCACCTTGATGTGTTGGGTGCGGTAGGGATGCACCATTTTGTGGTTGAGGATGCGTCCTTGTATCAGCATCCATAGTCCGGAGATGAGTTGGCGCAGCTCGGGGCGGTAGATGACCGAGACGTCGAGCCAACCGTTGTAGGGCACGGCGCTGGGAGTCTGCCCCCAGCCTTTGGCACTGCCGATGCACACCGTCATGATGCGTCCGCGGATGTGTTCCCCGTTTATCTTGAGGTGCATGCGGTAGAGCTTCCGTTCGAACACCAGTGAGAGCAAGGCCATGAGGTAGGACAGGAACTTGACGCCCCAGAAGCGTTTGCATTGGTCGGTGATTTTCACGATGCGTGCTCCCAGGCCGATGTTGATGGCGTTAAGGAAGTAGCGGGTCACGTGTTGCTTGCCGTCATAGTAGCAGCATGTGCCTACGTCTATCTTGCGTCGTCGGCCGTGCAGGATGCAGTCCACTGCTTCTTTGTACTCCGAACTCATCTCCCAGTAGTCGGCAAAGTCATTGCCTATGCCATTGGGGATGATGCCGATAGCTATATTCTCTTTATCCTCTGCTTCAGAACGCATGATGCCGTTGATGGCATCGTTCAGTGCCCCGTCGCCTCCTACGATGATGATGGTGCGATAGCCGTTGTTGGCCAATATACCGGCCAGTCGTTCCACCGACCCGAAGCCTTCGGACTGTACATAGTCATAGGATACGCCTCGGCTGTCCATGTATGCCTTGATTTCTTTCCATCGTTTCTGCACCTTGCGAGTGCCGGCTTTGGGGTTGTAGATGATTCCCCATTTATCGGGTGCTGTGCTCATACCTTTGTTCTCCTTCTATAATGTCCTCTGCAAATGTACTAATTCTCTTTGAGTTTTGCTTGTACATACGCTATCTTTTCTTCCAGCGGGAGGTTGGCATCTATCCAGTGGATGGTGAATCCCCGTCGCTCCATCCCTCGAAACCACGTCATTTGCCGTTTGGCAAACTGATGGATGGCCGTCTCCAGCTGGCTGAACATATCTTGATAAGTCAGTTGGCCGGTGGCATAAAGTGTTAGGTATTTATACTCCAAGCCGTAGTAGATGAGGTTTTCGGGTGCTATGCCTTGTGCCAATAAGCCCCGTACTTCGTCCACCATGCCTTCGTCCAGTCGTTGTTTCAGGCGACGGGTAATCTTTTGCCGGCGCAATTCGCGGTCGATGTTGATCCCGATGATGAGGCTGGTCAGTTGGGGAAAGGCTCGTTCATCCACGGGGGTATGCCGATAGTATTCTTCAATCTCGATGGCGCGTATGGCCCGTTTGGCTGTGTCTACGTCGGTGGTGTTATGCAGAGTTTTGTATTGTTTGAGCAATTCCGTCAGTTCTTCCAAGGATTTATCGGCCAGCCGTGCCCGAAGTTCCGGATTTTCGGGCACGGGTAATAGACGGTAGCCTTTGAGCACGGCTTCCAGATACATGCCCGTACCGCCACATAGGATTGGTGTCATGCCTCGCCGGACAATGTCTTTGTATGCCTGTAGGAAGTCCCGCTGATATTCGAAGACATTGTATTTATAGCCCGGTTCGGCAATGTCTATCAGGTGGTAAGGCACTTGATGGCCGTTCACCATATAGTCGGCCAAGTCTTTGCCTGTCCCCAAATCCATCCGACGGTACACCTGACGGGAGTCGGCACTGATGATTTCCGTCCCCAATACATCGGCCAAAGCAGCGGCAAAAGGGGTCTTGCCCGATGCTGTGGGGCCTAAAATGGTTATTAAATCGTAGTGTGGCATCATGTTAGTTGTTTATGATAAATGTATGGAAAGAATGGGCGGCTAATGGTGCATTCAGGTATTTCTGCCTTAATTTTAACGTGAAAGTTTGTTCGGCATCACCCAGATTGCCGGCAACCACCACATGTTTTCCGTCAGGCGTGCGGTAAACAACAGCCAACAAACCGTTGTCTCTTTTCGGTAAGTAGTTTATCATTTTGCTTCCCGGTGCTATGTAGTGTGAGAAATGCTTGACGGCATAGTATTCTGCTGTATAGCGGTATTGACGCGTTTCGGGGTCGACTTCAATCAAAGCATTCTGATTCCATCCCCAGGGACTTGTGCCTTGTTTGGGCAACAGGAAGTTCCAATTGAACCATTCGTCGCATCCGTTGCCTACATTGTCGCTTATCAGGAAGAAAGTATGTTCGCCGGCTTTCCAATCCATTGCTCCATTACCGCATTCGCTCTCCGAGCAAATGTAGTGATAGTCCGGATATTGCTGCCGAATGGCCGATAATATTTCCCGTCCCTCCCATTGGAAAGCTACTCCGTCAATGCAAGCCTGTAATCCTTTGTCACTTAATATTTTCTCAACATGGTCTTGTCTGTTCGTATTGAACGTGCCCAAGTAGAGCTTTACTTCCGGATGATGCTTCCGGAGGGTGGGGGCTAAGTAGTCGCGATTGAAGCGAATGGTTCCCTCAGCTGTCCAGGCGCATCCCGGATAAGGGGTATAACTGTAGGCTTCGTTTTGATAAATCACCATGTCAATGGGTATGCCTTGTTCTTTATAGGCATCTACAAAACGGCAAAAGAAGTTGGCGTAGGCTTGTAGGTAGCGTGGGTCTTGGATAAAATAATCCTGTGTGGCAAGCCGGTGGGGAAACTTGCCTTGGCGTTCTCCTAAAAACTTCATTTCATCTTCATCCACGTCTTCCGTTGAGCCGTAAAGCAGATAGTCGAGTCGGTTGTCCGCCTGGTTGAATCGGCTGCTTACTACCGGATAGTCGCCTGTTATCTTCATCCAGCTGGGTGGAGACCAGGGAGAAGTCCAGAAAGTCAGTGTCGGGTTGAATTTCTGCGCTGCTCGTATCAGCGGGATAATGCTTCGTTTGTCGCGTTCGATGTTGAAGTAACGAAGTTCAAGGTCGCCCCTTACTTCGTCGCAACTATACCACGACCGTGCATAGTCGTTCGCATTCATTGGGATGCGTCCGCGTGTAAACTTCAAGTCACCATTCGGGGAGAAAAGATTGTGCAAGATTTCGTCTTGTTCGTCGCGTGTCAATAAAAGCAGGGCATCCCAATCCAATTCGTTGAACGTGGTACCCCAAGCTTTAAGTGTCACTCCTTTTTCCGTGCCATCGATGGCCATCAGTGGCTCCTGAATAGCTTTCGATTTTAACTTTCCATGTTTTTTTTGCCAATATAGCCCTTCGGTACTGCTTATCCATTGATAGGATTGGGCTTGTACGGAGATCGGCATCAATCCTAATACGCATGCGGCAAGCATCACGGCTCGCTTCCAATTTTTAGTTGTCATACATTTATTATTTAGTAGTTTCTTGTCAGGGGAGCGAATTTACGTAAAATCTGTGGAATAATCCAAGAATATGCTTAAAATAAGTAGCTTCTATAGGTGAGTAGTGTTATGACTTGTAAGAGAATGATAAAGCATGTTAGAAAACAACTCTTTTTCGCCGGATAATTTGTCAATTACTCGGGAGTCCGTATCTTTGCACTGTGTTTTTCATAGTATTAGATTTAAGGTTAACAAAGGTTGGGCTCAGCGGAGCCCTTTTTTTATGTCCTATGGTTGGTTAGCTTTTCCATTTCAGTAGTTCTTTTTTCCGTTTCGGTCATATTCTTCTTTCCCTTTCGGGCGGGTCACCCCATCTTTGTGCCGCAAAAACAGAGAACAATTCTATATGATGAAACAACAAAGACTTATTGTCCCCTTATTTGCGGGGCTGGCCGTCGGGCTGGTTGCGTGCGGGGAAAAGGTGCAAGAAGCCGAGCCACAGGTCTATCCCGTCGTAACCGTGGCACATAGGGCTGTGCAAACGACGGATCAGTATCCCGCTACCATTCGTGGACGGCAAGACATCGAGATTTACCCGCAGGTGTCGGGTAAGATTACTCAAGTGGCAGTAGTGGAAGGGCAGCACGTACGTAGGGGCCAAACGCTCTTCATCATTGACCAAATACCCTACCAAGCTGCCCTTCAAACTGCCATTGCCAATGTGCGTGCTGCTGAAGCCAATGCTGCTACGGCGCGTCAGACGTATGAGGGCAAGCAACAACTATTCGATGAGCAGGTCATCAGTGAGTTCGAGTTGAACACGGCTCGTAATGCACTGCTCACCGCTGAGGCTCAGCAGGCACAGGCGGAGGCTCAGGAAACTAATGCGCGTAACGACCTTTCATACACGGTCGTCACAAGTCCAGCCGACGGCGTTGTCGGCACCATTCCTTACCGCGTTGGCGCACTCGTAAGTTCCTCCTCCGCCTCGCCGCTGACTACGGTGTCGGACAACTCCGTGATGTACGTTTACTTCTCTTTGCCTGAGAATCGGATGCTCTCCTTAATAAGGAAGTATGGTTCGGTGGAGCAGACGTTGAAGGAGATGCCCGACGTAGGTTTACAGTTGAATGATGGTACGCTCTATGAACGTCCGGGAAGGGTAGAGAGCATCAGCGGTGTGATAGACACGCAGACGGGAGCCATCAGCTTCCGGGCGGCTTTCCCTAATCCTACGGGGTTGTTGCATAGTGGCGGGGCAGGTAATGTGCTCATTACCGAGCGGATAGATTCAGCATTGACTATCCCGCAAGGTGCCACCTATGAACTACAAGACAAAGTGTACGCCTATCGGGTGGTGGACGGACATGCCAAGAGTACGTCCATCATTGTTACCCCACTTAACAAAGAAAAACTTTATATCGTGCGCTCTGGCCTGAAAGCAGGCGAACAGATTGTTTCCGAAGGTGTAGGCCTGCTGCAGGACGGAGCCGCGATTACTATCCAATGAGCACATCGAATCTGAAGGTATCTGTGCCCCCTGTTGAAGAGTCACTGTGACTGTTGGTGAAGGGTCACTGTGACTGTTGACAAAGGGTCACTGTGACTGTTGATGAAGGGTCACTGTGACTGTCGTTGAAGGGTCACTGTGACTGTTGACGACGAGTCACAGTGACTCTTGAGAATGGGCATCAGATACCCTTCGATACCATATATATAACTAATATTTCAAGACTCACACTTATCACAAGACGTATGAAACTCAAAACCTTTATTGAACGCCCAGTGCTGTCCATCGTCATCTCGGTGGCCATCGTGTTGCTGGGAGGCATCGCGCTGGCAACGCTGCCCGTTGAGCAGTTCCCCAACATCGCCCCGCCTACGGTAGAAGTCATGACCAGCTACTCTGGCGCCAACGCCGAAACGGTACAGAAATCCGTCATCGTGTCGCTGGAGGAAGCCATCAACGGCGTGGAGAATATGACCTACATCTACTCCACCGCCTCCAACGCGGGCGACGTCTACATCACCGTCTACTTCAAGCAAGGGACCGACCCAGACATGGCGGCAGTGAACGTGCAGAACCGTGTCTCGAAGGCGCAGGGGCAGTTGCCGGCCGACGTCACCCGCATCGGCGTCGTCACCAACAAGCAGCAGAAGTCCATGCTGAAGGCCGTCACCCTGTGGAGCCCCGACAACAGCTACGACACGCAGTTCCTCAACAACTACCTCCAGATCAACGTCATCCCCGAACTGAAGCGTATTACGGGTGTGGGTGAAGTGACGCTGCTCGGCTCGAACTACGGTATGCGTATCTGGCTGAAGCCCGACGTAATGGCACAATACGGCATCGTGCCGGCAGACGTGACTTCGGCACTCAACGCGCAGAACATCGAGTCTGCCACCGGCTCGTTCGGCGAGAACTACGAAGGCGTGTTCCAATACACGATGAAGTACAAGGGGCGTCTCGTCACGCCCGAAGAGTTCGGCAACATGGTCATCAAGTCGCTGCCCACGGGCGAGGTGCTCCGCCTGAAGGACGTAGCAAGCATCTTCGCCATGGCTCCCCCGCTGATTGACGGCTACGGTGTGGCAAGCGGCTTCGAAATCTACCTGCAAGACCGTGCGGGCGGTTCGGTGAACAATCTCTACACCGTGGGTCTGGAGTTCATCGCCGCGCTGATGAAACGTCCGGAGATTGGCTCGGCCTACACGACGTTCAACGTCAACTTCCCGCAATACCTCGTGGAAGTGGATGCCGCCAAATGCCAACGGGCAGGGACAACGGCCGATGCCGTGCTGTCCACCTTAGCAGGATACTATAGCGGGCAGTACGTGTCCAACTTCAACCGCTTCAACAAACTCTACCGCGTGATGATACAGTCGTCGCCCGAATACCGTATCGACCCGGAGTCGCTCGACAAGATATTCACCCGCGTAGAAGGGGGTGAGATGGCTCCGCTCTCCCAGTTTATTGCCCTAACCAAAGTATATGGTCCCGAGTCGCTCGCCCGATTCAACCTCTACAGTGCGATGGGTATCAACGGCGAGTCGGCTCCGGGTTACAGTTCGGGTGACGCCATCCGGGCCATCCGCGAAGTGGCAGCCGAAAGTCTGCCGCGAGGCTACAGCTTCGAGTTCGCAGGCATCAGTCGCGAAGAGAGCCAGACCAGCAGTAACACGGCCATTATCTTCCTCATCTGCACCGTGTTCGTCTACCTCATCCTGTGCGGCCTGTACGAGAGCTTCCTCGTGCCCTTCGCCGTCATCCTTGCCGTGCCGTTCGGGCTGATGGGCAGCTTTGTCTTTGCCAAGCTGATGGGGATGGAGAACAACATCTACATGCAGACGGGCCTCATCATGCTCATCGGCCTGTTGGCCAAGACGGCCATCCTGCTGACCGAGTATGCGGCCGACCGCCGACGGGCAGGTATGACGCTGGTTCAGGCCGCCTTGGCCGCCGCCCGCGTGCGCTTCCGTCCCATTCTGATGACCGTCTTGGCGATGGTATTCGGCCTGCTGCCGCTGATGTTCGCCAGCGGTGCGGGAGCCAACGGCAACTCGTCGCTCGGTTCGGGCGTCGTAGGTGGCATGCTGTTCGGCATCCTGGCCATCCTGTTCTTCGTGCCCGTGTTCTTCATCCTCTTCCAGTACCTGCAGGAGAAGGTGAAACCCGTGGAGTTCCTGCCCGCCCCCGACTGGGAAATACAGAGCGAGATGGAAGCCATCGAAGAAAGAAAGAAAAATAAGAATAATAGTAAACAAAATAACCCCTTGTAAGGGGTATCGGCATCACTCATACAAGGGTATTGGAAGTACCCCTTACATGGGGTATGAGGGTACCCCTTGCATGGGGTATGACGAACACCCTAGCATGGGTGTTGCCGACGCCCTCGAATAGCCCCTACAGATACTTGTAGGGCAGGTGGAAGGAATCATGCATAAAAAAGTAAGAAAATGAAACAGATAATACTCCTTTGCAGCACCGCCTTTCTGTTGTCGGGCTGCCACATCTACAAACCCTACCATCGTCCCGAGGTGCAGACCGACGGGCTGTACGGCCCGGACGTGCAGGCCACGGACACCGCCTCCATCGCCACCCTTGCCTGGGCGGAGCTGTTTACCGACCCCAGTCTGCAAAACCTTATCCGCGAGGGGCTGGACAACAACACCGACCTTGGCATTGCCCGCCTGCGGGTGGAGGAAGCCGAAGCCACGCTGCTCTTATCACGTCTGGCCTATCTGCCCTCCGTGTCGCTCACGCCGCAGGGTGGACTGAGCAGCTACGATGGGGCCAAGACTTCGAAGACCTATACGCTGGCAGCTTCCGCCGAATGGGAAATCGACCTGTTCGGCCGTCTGGCCAATGCCAAGCGAGGGGCGCGTGCCGCCCTTGAGGGGAGCCGTGCCTATCGCCAGGCGGTACAGACGCAACTGATAGCTACCATCGCGAACAGTTATTATAACCTGTTGATGCTGGACTGCCAATTGGACATCAGCCGCCGCACCGCCGAGTCGTGGGCTGAAGTCCTCCGCACCTACGAGGCGAAGCTGCGGGTGGGCGAGGCGACCGAAGCGGCAGTCGCCCAGGCTAAGGCAAGCAAGCTGTCGGTGGATGCTTCTGTCCTGACTTTGCAGAAACAGATACGGGCGCAGGAAAACTCACTCTCCATATTGTTGGGAAGAGTGCCCGGCTCCATCGAGCGGACTACGCTTGACGGGCAACGTTTCCCCGACACATTAGCGGTGGGCGTTCCCTTGCAGTTGCTTGGGCGCCGTCCCGATGTGCGTCAGGCGGAAGCTACCTTGGCTCAAGCCTTCTACAATACAAACGGTGCCCGCTCCGCCTTCTATCCGAGCATCACGCTGAGCGGTTCGGCCGGGTGGACCAACAATAATGGGGCAGCGATTGTAAATCCCGGCAACTGGCTGCTGAGCGCCATCGGTTCGCTTACCCAGCCCCTCTTCAACCGGGGCAGGAACATCGCTAACCTGTGCATTATGAAGGCTCGGCAGAAAGAGGCTCTGCTCAGCTTCCGCCAAAGCCTGCTGAAAGCGGGCAGCGAGGTGAACGATGCCTTGATGCAGTGGCAAACTGCCGACTCGCGGCTGAAAATCATTGGTGAACAGGTCTCTACGCTGCAATCCGCAGTGAGTAACACCCGCAAGCTGATGGAATACAGTAGCAGTTCCTCCTACCTTGAAGTGCTGACTGCCCAACAGACCTTGCTACAGGCGGAATTGACAGAGGCAAACGACCGGTTCGACAAGATACAGGGTGTCATCAATCTGTATCATGCGTTAGGAGGGGGTACGGAATGACATCCGTTTTTTTGTTTGGTCATATGAAGTTGCGGCACCTCACAGCGGTTGACGTGAGGTGTCGCGACTTTTTATGGTTTCGAAAGAAAAAGAAAAAAGAGCAGATTGAGGGAGGAACTACAATCTACTCTTTTAAAGGTTAGGGAGTTGGGCTACCTGGATTCGAACCAGGAATGACAGGACCAGAATCTGTAGTGTTACCATTACACCATAGCCCATTGTTTTGGTTTTTCGGGTGCAAAGATACAAACTTTTTGGGAAATGCAAACGTTTTGGCGAATTTTTTTCTCTATCTATTCCGCTGCGTTGGCTCTTCGGCCTTCGGCTATCACTAAAAAAAAACAAAAAACCGGAGACTTTTCACATTAGATACAAGAAATCGGCGTATATTTGTCAGCCGTTATAAAATCATAATAAGGTATAATGAACGAAACAAAGAAATTAATTGAACAAATCACAGAAGGTATCCAAGATAAGAAAGGACAAAAAATCGTCATTGCAGACTTGACTCATATCGACGATACCATTTGTAACTACTTTATCATTTGCCAAGGCAATTCTCCCAGTCAAGTTACGGCTATCGTCGATTCGGTGCGCGAACATGCTCATCAGGGTGCTCACGTCAAGCCTTATTCGATAGATGGTTTGCGCAATGCCCAGTGGGTGGCCATGGATTATGCCGATGTGCTGGTTCACGTATTCCTGCCTGAAACCAGAGATTTCTACAACTTGGAAACTTTATGGGCCGATGCTCAACTAACTCAAATTCCTGATCTTGATTAATAAAATTTATGGATAACGAAAATAAAGCGAACGAAAAGATGCGTTTCCGGTTCAATTTGAACTGGCTCTATCTCCTGATATTGTTGATGATGGCTGTTCTTTGGTTTACTAACCAGAACGGTTCGGCTTCGCGCGAAATCTCCTACGACGAGTTTCAGCGTTACGTACAATTGGGCTATATCAACAAGGTGACGGGATATGATGATAATACGGTAGAGGCCTACATTAAGCCTGAGCATGTAAAAGATGTGTTTGGAAGCGACTCGACGCGTGTAGGGCGTGCACCAATGATTATGACCGAAGCTCCTTCGCGCGAGAGCTTGGGTGATTTCCTCCAAAAGCAAAAGGATGAGTCACACTTCGACGGAGCTATCACTTACGAAAAGAAGGGTAATTACGTGGGAGTCATTCTCTGGCAGATTTTGCCCATTCTCTTTTTTATCGGTTTTTGGGTATATCTTTCTCGCCGTTGGACGGGTGGAGGAAACTTGGGCGGTGGAGGCGGAATTTTTAACGTGGGCAAGTCGAAAGCTCAACTTTTCGAGAAAGGTTCTACCGTACGTGTGACATTTAAAGATGTAGCTGGTCTAGCTGAGGCCAAACAAGAGGTGCAGGAAATCGTGGAATTCCTCAAAGAGCCTCAGAAGTACACCGACTTGGGAGGTAAAATTCCCAAAGGAGCTTTGCTTGTGGGGCCTCCGGGAACGGGTAAAACTCTTTTGGCTAAGGCCGTGGCTGGTGAAGCCAATGTGCCTTTCTTTTCATTGGCCGGTTCGGATTTCGTAGAGATGTTCGTGGGCGTGGGAGCTTCGCGTGTGCGCGACCTTTTCCGGCAAGCCAAGGAGAAAGCACCGTGCATCGTGTTCATCGACGAGATTGATGCCGTAGGTCGGGCTCGTGCCAAAGCAGCCGCCATGGGAGGGAATGATGAGCGTGAGAATACATTAAATCAATTATTGACTGAGATGGATGGATTCGGTTCGAATAGTGGCATCATTATTCTGGCAGCGACAAACCGCGTTGATGTGCTGGATAAAGCTTTGCTTCGTGCCGGACGCTTTGATAGGCAGATACATGTTGACTTGCCCGACCTGAACGAACGCAAGGAAGTGTTCGGCGTGCATTTGCGTCCGCTCAAATTGGATAATACGGTTGATGTAGATATGTTGGCTCGTCAGACTCCGGGATTTTCCGGTGCCGATATTGCGAATGTCTGCAACGAAGCGGCTTTGATTGCTGCACGCCATGGGAAGAAGGCTGTAGGCAAGCAGGATTTCCTTGATGCAGTGGATCGCATCGTCGGCGGATTGGAGAAGAAGACCAAAATTACTACTGAGGAAGAGCGTCGTTCAATAGCCATTCATGAAGCTGGTCATGCTAGTATCTCGTGGCTATTGGAGTATGCCAATCCCTTGATTAAGGTGACCATCGTACCCCGTGGCCGGGCGCTTGGGGCTGCTTGGTATCTGCCCGAAGAACGTCAGATTACTACCAAAGAGCAGATGCTCGATGAGATGTGTGCCACGTTGGGTGGTCGTGCAGCTGAGGACTTGTTCTTGGGACGCATTTCCACCGGAGCTATGAACGATTTGGAGCGTGTTACTAAGCAAGCCTATGCCATGATAGCCTACATGGGTATGAGCGAAAAACTTCCTAACCTTTGCTATTATACGAACGATGAATATTCGTTCAACCGTCCTTATAGTGAAAAAACTGCCGAGCTGATAGACGAAGAGGTGAAGCGTATGGTGAATGAACAATATGCTCGTGCCAAGCAAATATTATCCGATCATAAAGAGGGGCATAATCGGTTGGCTCAGTTGTTGATAGATAAAGAGGTGATATTTGCGGAGGATGTGGAGCATATCTTTGGCAAGCGTCCTTGGGCTTCGCGTTCGGAGGAAATTATTTCGGCTGGTGAAATCTCGAAAGAATTTAAGAAGCTCGCGGAACAAGGAGAGGGAAAGACAGAACAAGGAGCTTTACCTTCTTCGGATTCGGAGGCTCAGGATAAGGATAAAGGAGAAAATGGTGAAAAGTAATCTCATACAACGTGCCTTGACTGGCATCGTGTTTGTCATTGTGTTGGTGGGCTGTATTCTTTACAGCCCCTTGTCTTTTGGTGCGCTGTTTGTGCTGATTACGGCACTTAGTGTGCATGAGTTTGGTCATCTGATGAATCGTTCGGGCGAGGTAGGTGTGAATACGCTGATTATTTCGCTTGGAGGTGTCTATCTTTTCTTAGCTTTGTGGGGTTATTGTGCACAGATTACCGATGCGCAAGTCTTTCTGCCTTATCTTGTCTTGTTGCTCTACTTAATGATAACGGAACTTTATTTAAAGAAGAAGAATCCATTGGGCAATTGGGCTTTCTCCATGTTGAGTCAGCTTTACGTAGCCTTGCCTTTTGCTTTGCTCAATGTGTTGGCCTACCATAATTCGCCTACAGAGAGTAGTGTGACGTATAATCCTATTCTTCCCCTGTCCATTTTTGTCTTTATCTGGCTGAGCGATACGGGGGCTTATTGTGTAGGCTCTCTATTGGGTAAACATCGCTTGTTTGAGCGTATCTCGCCAAAGAAGTCGTGGGAAGGGAGCATAGGAGGGGCAATATTCTCCTTGGCTTCTTCGCTGGTGTTTGCGCGATATTTTGACTTCATCTCTGCGAAACAGTGGCTGGGTCTCGCTCTCGTTGTGGTGATATTTGGCACATGGGGCGATTTAACTGAATCGTTGATGAAACGCCAACTGGGCATCAAGGATTCGGGCAACATTTTGCCTGGGCACGGGGGAATGCTCGATCGGTTCGATAGTGCGCTGATGGCTATTCCCGCCTCTGTGGTTTACTTGTATGTGTGTGCTTTGTTCGGATAAGATAAAATAAAAAGAGCCCGATGTGTCAAGATTCTGACTATCGGGCTCTTTCACACGTTCATACTACTATAAAGACATTTATTTTAATAATACCTTCGACAGGTCGATGTTAGAGTCTATGTCTTGTGTGTTATTCTCATTTTCATCAGTTTTTATCAGATCGAAGGTTATCTCCACTTCTCCATTGACCGAAGAGTTTAACTTTAGCTTGATGCCTTGTGTTTCTTGTGTGATATTCAGGCTGTTTAGATTGAACGATACCGCTCCCCACGCTCCATATCCCGTCAGGTCATCATAATCATTATAACGAAGTGCTAGGTGGACATATCCGTCTGCTCCGTATAAATCTTCATCCTTTTGCGGACGCACCAAGCTGTTTCGATGCTTCTCTCTCTCTGGAAGATTTTACAGGAAACAGATATTCATGTCACCGTTGCTGATGGTGATGTCTACTTTGTAGATAGTCACCGAGTCGTTACCGAATTCTTCTTCAGTTTCCGGTGTCAGGGTTTCCACTTGCTTAGTCAGTATGTTTTCTATACCTAGAATTTTTACGGCATGGTCATATCCGGCATAGTCATCCCATAGTGGGTTGAAGGTGGTCAATACGCGTTGACCTTCCACCGGAGTATACCACCCCATGTCGGTATTGACTGGCCATAAAGTGCCCCATACGTCGCAATCCAAATAATAGGCACCTCCATTGTTTCGCACGGTCGCCCATAACCACGGTGTGAAATCGCCGATGGAATATCCTTCGTCATCATCACATGACTGCAATGTAGGGAATGTCAGTGCCATGCAGAGCATCGCTATAACCCAATGTAGTCTTTTCATAATTCTTTCCTCGTTTTTAGTTTGGTTTCTGGTGTAAAAACGGCTCGTGCGTGATTTTACTGCATAGCGCAGGTGACTTTTAACAAATTATATTATTTAATGCTTGTTTCTTCACGTCGGGTTTATTGGCTAAATTCTATTGGTTATAACTAGTTTTTCACGCTTGTTTCCGTTTGACTTACGTTTTGATCATTCTGACACTTTGATTTTTCTGGTTGCTGAGAATCGTTTATTTCCGACTGAAGTACGTATCGGTGGATTTCAAGCGAAAGAAAAACGACTTTTATCTCTCATTCACAAGGAAATAAACCTAAATTTAACACTTGATAATACGCAAAGCAGAGCAAAAAGCAGCCTACAGAAGCTCGAAAAACTCGCATTTCTTTCTGAATCTTGACAAAATTACCCTCGGAAACCGCTTAACTACCCATAGATAGTTGCTTAACTACCCGTGGAAGATTGCTTATTTACCTATGGAAGAAGCAATGTAATACCTTGGAAGAAGCAATGTAATGTTTCAAAACATCGTATGTGACGCATTGAAAGATTATTTTTTACAGTCTTTAACGTCTCTTTCTCAGTAATGAAGAATCTGTAGAGTTATCAGAAGAGAAGAATTTGTGGCTTTTTGATAGATAATTCATGGTTTTATAATCAGTTATGTTTTACTATTTAGGCTTAGTAAGTGTTTGACTTATTAATAGACAAGGCTGAAAACCTTATTGGGCAAATAAGTAAGTGTACAAGATTAAGTGATATAGGGTATAAACTAAATGTGATTAGTTACTTACTTACCAAGTAGATGGTCTTTAATTCTCCAAATATGTTCCATGGTGCGTATTCGCATAATTTCACCTTATCTGCAGCGAAAAAAAGTATAATTTTGCCCCTCATGATGAAAAAGATTAAGAGTAAAGCAATCTATACAAAACATGAAATGGACGATTTTGTACAGTTTCCCAACAAGCTGTACGCCCATTGTCCATATTATGTTCCTGACTTGGAAACAGACATCTACGATTTCTTCGATCCTAAGAAAAACGCTGGATTAGAATTCTCTGATGTTCAACCCTTTCTGGCGTACAATGAGCAGGGAGAAGTCGTGGGGCGCATTGTGGGCATCATTAATCATCATGCTAACCAGAAGTGGCATACGCGAAATGTACGTTTTGGTTTCATCGAATTCATTGATGATAAAGAGGTTTCCGCTTCGTTGCTTTCAGCGGTAGAGCAATGGGGGAAAGAGCGTGGCATGGAGTGCATACAAGGGCCGATGGGCATCTTCGATTTTGATAAAGAAGGTATGTTGGTAGAAGATTTCGACCAGTTGAGTTCCATGATTACCATCTACAACTATCCTTATTATCCGCAACATCTGGAAGTGCTGGGATACGAAAAAGAAGTGGACTGGTTGCAAGTGCGTGTGGAAATTCCTCAGGAGGTACCGCCTAAGTATGCCCGTGTGGCTCGCTTGTCGAAAGAGATGTTTGGCTTGCACACGCACCAATTGACCAATGCCGACATAAAAAGGGGATACGGAAAGAAAGTGTTCGACCTGATGAATGAGGCATACGCTCCTCTCTTCGGATTTACAGAAATGCCGGACAAACAAATTGATGCTTACCTCCGTCAGTATCTGCCTCTATTGGACAAGCGGCTCCTGTCGATGGTGGAGAACGAACAAGGTGAATTGATTGGTGCAGCCATTACCATGACAAGCCTTTCGAATGCGTTGCGGAAAGCAAGAGGGAAGTTATTGCCCTTTGGATGGTTCCACTTATTGCGTGCCATGAAGTGGAAGCGGGAAGATAAGGCCGAACTATTTTTGATAGCTGTTCGGCCGGATTACCAAGGATTGGGTGTCAACGCTTTGTTTTTTGACGAATTAATACCGATATACAATGAATATGGTATACGGTGGGCTGAGACGGGACCTCAGTTGGAAGATAATGTCAAAGAGTTATCGCAATGGAAGCCGATGAATCCCTCGTTTACCAAACGGAGAAGGTGTTATAAGAAAATTATTTATTAAATAACGAAGATAAAAATATATATATGGAAAGGAAAGTAGTAATAACTGGTATGGGTATCTGGTCGTGCCTCGGCACTACGCTTGACGAAGTGCGCGATGCTCTGTATGCAGGAAAAAGTGGTATCGTGTTCGATCCTAAGCGTAAAGCCGCTGGTTTTCGTTCGGCTTTATGCGCCCGGGTAGCACGGCCAGACTTGAAGCCTTACATTTCGCGCAATCTGCGTCAGTTCATGCCCGAAGAAGCCGGATATGCCTATATGGCCACGCGTGCGGCTCTCGAACATGCCAAGTTGGAGCAAGACTATATCGATAGCCATGAAGTCGGAATCATTTACGGCAATGACTCCGTGGCCGAAGCTACCATGCATGCCCTCGACAAGTTTCGCGAATTCAAGGATACATCGGCTTGCGGTAGTGGGGCCATTTTCCAATCGATGAATTCTACTGTTACTATGAATTTGGCCTGTTTGTTTCGCCTGAAAGGTATTAATTTAACGGTTTCGGCAGCTTGTGCCTCTGGTTCGCATGCAGTAGGTTTGGCTTTCCTGCTTATACGCAATGGTTTGCAAGATTGTGTGGTGTGTGGTGGAGCACAGGAAGCCAACATGTATGGCGTGGCCTCATTCGATGGTATCCAGTCATTCTCCATCCGCGAAGCCGAGCCCACACGTGCTAGTCGTCCATTCGATCGGGATCGAGATGGATTAGTACCCGGAGGAGGTGCAGCTACGGTTGTAGTAGAGAGCTATGAACATGCTGTGAAGCGTGGGGCACCTATCTTGGCCGAAATAGTAGGTTGGGGATTTTCGGGTAATGGTGATCACATTTCTACTCCCAACATTGTCGGTCCTGCGCGTTCATTGGAAATTTGCCTGAAGCAAGCTGATGTGGAAGCACGGCAGATAGGGTATGTCAATGCCCATGCCACGTCCACGCGGATAGGCGATGCCCGCGAAGCACAGGCCATTGCACAGATATTCGGTGATTACAAGGTGCCGGTTACTTCGACTAAGAGTCAGACGGGACATGAGATGTGGATGGCAGGTGCCAGTGAATTGATATATTCTACCCTGATGATGAAGAACGACTTCATTGCGGGAAATATCAACTTCGAGCATCCCGATGATGACACCGCTTGTCTGAATATTGTGTCAGAGACTTGCAACGCGCACTTTGACATGTTCCTTTCCAATTCATTCGGATTCGGAGGAACGAACTCTACTTTAGTGATTAAAAACATGAAATAACAAATAAAAAGAATATACAATTATGACACGTGAAGAAATCGTTGAAAAAGTAAATGACTTATTGTCAGAAGAGTTTGAAGTAGATGCTACATTGTTTACACCCGAAGCCAATGTGAAAGAAACCTTATCGCTGGATAGCCTCAGTTTGGTCGACTTCGTGGCTATCATTCAGCAGACGTACAAAATCAAAATTCCCGTAACTGAATTGCGGGAAATTAAGACATTCAACAATTTGTACGACTATATTGAATTACATCTGGTGGAAGCATGAGGGACATTGAACAATTGATACCTCAACGTGCTCCGATACGGATGGTGGACAAGGTGGAAAGCGTAGAGGGCGATACCATCGTCACCTGTCTGACCATCCGTCCGGATTTGTGTTTTGTAGATGAGGATGGCGTATTGGCCGAAGCGGGATTGATAGAGCATATCGCTCAGTCGGCCTCCGCCCTCGCCGGACACAAAGCTGCAGAGAATGGAGCGGAGCAACCTCCCATCGGTTATTTGGGGGAGGTAAAAAAGTTCCGTTGTTATCGCCTGCCTCGGGTAGAGGAAGAACTACGGACCTGCGTCACGCAAGAAGCCGAGACAGAAAACGTCACGATGCTTTCGGGGGAGACACGTGTAGGCGGCGAGCCAGTGGCTTCCATGCAAATGAAGATTTCACTGACCTAAAACGGATCACAATCATGCTACTCGAAGACAATTACTATAAAGTATATCCCATGCACGTGGATGGAGATACGTCGGTTTCCTATCGCATAGCTCTCCTTCCCGAGTGTGACATCTATCGTGGACATTTTCCCGGTCGGCCGGTATGTCCCGGTGCATGCAGCATTGAAATTATCAAAGAATGTGTCATGGCATGGACGAAGAAGTGTTTGTCCGTGTCCTTCATCAAGCAATGCCGTTTTGTAGCCATCCTGACACCGGGGCAGGGTAAGGAACTGGACCTCAAACTTGACATCGTGCCTACCGGAGACGGATATGCCGTGAATGCCCGTTTAGCCGATGAGGAACAGACGTATGTAGAATTTAAAGGAAACATGACGTGCGTATGACCACGCTTTGCATTAAGATATATGATTACTTCCGCAACCATCGGTTTTGCTTTTGGACATCGCTGGTGGTACTGTTTGCCGTATGCGGATACTTTGCCGCCCAAATCCACTTGGAAGAGGACATCAATAAGCTGATGCCTTCTTCGAAGAATGAGGACGGCTCTACCAAGTTGGCTTTTGCCAATCTTCGTATTAAAGATAAAACATTCTTGTTGTTTGCCGGGCAAAACGGCGCATCGACCGAAGAAATCATTGAAACATGCGATGCCTTTATCGACTTGCTGGAGAGTCGGAATAATGCCTTAGAACCGGAAAAACAAATGTTAGGAGACGTGTTTTATCGTTTGTCTGATGATTTGTTCCCGGATTTGGTAGACTATCTGTCTGCTCATTTGCCGGCTTACATAGATACCACCATTTACAGCGGTATAGATACGCTGCTGACTGTTGATCATATGAAGCGGCAGATGCAAAGTAACCGCAAGGATCTGGCCGGGCCAGTGGGTAGCTTATATCCGGAATTGATACAGACAGACCCCATAGGTTTGCGAAACTTGCTGGGAGAACAAATGAAGCCGTTGACGAGCGGTGCTTCGAGTGGTTATAAGATAGTGGACGGACATTTCTTTGTACCCGACTCTACAGTATGTGTTGCTTTCCTTACGCCTATGTATTCGGCTACGAACACAGGACAGGGTTCGGCATTGTTCAACACATTGAATGACTTAATAGCACAGTTTGCCGCTTCTAACTCGAATGTGAAGATTGGCTATCATGGCACACCGGCCAGTGGCTTCTATAATTCCGGTCAAATCAAAGATGACCTGAAAGGTACTATCATCGGTTCGTTGATATGGGTGCTGGTTTTCATTGCTATCTGTTTCCGCCATTGGAATACTATTCCTTTATTGTTGCTTCCGGTAGCATTTGGTACGTTGTTCGGACTGGCTGTAATGTATTTTGTCAAAGGACAGTTCTCATTGTTGGCTTTGGGCATCGGTGCTGTTATTTTAGGCGTGGCACTCAGCTATGTGTTGCACGTTATGACCCACTCCAAGTATGTGAACGATCCGGAGCAGATGTTGCGTGACCAGGTAAAACCCGTATGTCTGGGGTGTCTTACAACTGTCGGTTCGTTTATGGGGCTTATTTTTATCCGGACGGAGTTGTTGCAGGATTTCGGCCTCTTTGCCACTTTAGCTATTGTAGGTACTACGGCTTTTAGCTTGGTTTATTTACCACAACTTCTCTCATTGGGCAAGCCTGAACGAAACGAACATTTGTTCAGTTGGATAGACAAAATTAACGCTTATCCCATTGATCGCAATAAACCGTTGATGATTGTCCTGTTGGCTATTGTAGCTGTATGTATCGGGTTCTATGCCGTAAAAGGTACCCGCTTTGATGCCGACATGCACAACTTGGGTTACAAGGCTGACATCACCACGTGGTCCGAAGAATTGCTGCGTGCCAAGACTTATACGGGCGACAAACAGAAATATTTTGCCAGCTCGGGAAAAACGATGGAGGAGGCTGTAGCCAATTTCACTGTGCTGTCCGCCCAATTGGATTCGTTACAAAAGGAAGGATTGGTGAAAAGCTATACGCATACCGACCTGATTTTTGTTCCTCAGGCTATACAGCAACAACGTATAGATGCCTGGAAAGCCTATTGGACGGAAGAACGTTTGGAGAAAGCCCGTCGACTGATACGCGAAACGGCTCCACAGGCAGGATTGCTTCCCGAGGCATTCGACCTGTTTTTCGACTTTGCTACGGCCGACTATCAGCCCGATGCTTTCTACGAGGCAGGTATCATTCCGGCAGGCTATCTGTCTACTTTGATGGAAGAGTCGTATGATGGTAATTCGTATCTGTGTTTTACCTCTGTGCGCTGTGAGAACGATGTGGTGCGCAGTAACGACAGTGACTATCACCGCATTTGCGATGCCGTAACTGCTCTTCCCGGTATGTTGGTGTTGGATACTTACTATTACACCACGGATACACTGAATCAGTTGAATGCCGATTTCAACGTCTTGCAATGGGTGTCGATGTTGTTCGTGTTACTTGTGTTGTTGTTCAGCTTCCGTGGCAATGTCAAGCACACTTTGTTGGGATTTATGCCGATATTGTTGAGCTGGCTGACTGTGTTGGGATTGATGGCCATCTGCGATATGGGATTCAATCTGATTAATATTATCATATCCACGTTCATCTTTGGTATAGGCGTGGACTATAGCATCTTCGTGATGAGTGGATTGACAAACGGTGGGGAAGATTCCAGATTGTTGCGTTACCACAAAACGGCTATTTTCTTCAGTGCAGTTATCCTGATTGTCACCGTAAGTTCCATGCTCTTTGCCGAGCATCCTGCCATACGGTCGGTGGGATTCTCTACGCTGGTGGGCATGGTTTCTGCCGTGTTGCTCTCTTGTGTGGTGCAGCCGGCCATTTTCAGAATGATAGATAAGAAGAAACGATGAAATACGACGTAGTAATCATAGGCGCCGGATTGGGTGGATTGGAATGTGCATACCTCTTGGCACGTAGCGGCCGGAGTGTGTTGCTCTTGGAGCAGAGTGCGCACATTGGCGGATGTATCCAAAGTTATATGCGGTGCGGCATGGATTTCGACACCGGATTCCATTATGTAGGAGGATTAGGCGAAGGTCAGTTGCTGCATGCTGTTTTCGAGCACTTCGGGTTGCTTCGATTGCCTTGGCAGCGGTTGGACAAAGCTTTCGACCGGATAAAGATTGGAGAGCGGGATTTTGCTTTCGTACAAGGATACAGTGATTTTGCAGAGACCTTGGCCAAGGAGTTTCCTGCTGAGCGGGCTGCCTTGAGACGTTTTGCGAACCTGATGAAAGAATCGGTTGCGCAACCCTTCAATCTGCTGAATCCGCAAATCGATGCCGAGCCGACTTTCGACCTTTATGGGACGAACACTTGGCAATATCTGCAAGAGAACTTCCACGACCCGATGCTGCTGAATGTACTCGGGGCCACTTCCCTGAAGATGGAGTTGCGAAAGGAAACCCTTCCCTTGTTTACGTTCGTTCATGGAAATAGCAATTTCATCGAAAGCAGCTGGAGGTTGAAGGGCGGAGGGTCGCTCATTGCTGATTCATTGGCCAATGACATCCGGGCGATGGGCGGAAAAATCGTCTGCCAGGCAGGAGTGAAGGAATTGGTGGAAAAAGGGGGGAAACTGGTGGCCGCCATCTGCGAGAATGGAGAGACCTACGAAGGGGATTGCTTCATCAGCGATATCCATCCCGCCCAGACGTGTGACTTGCTCAAGCAGAGCGAAAAGATGCGAAGCGCCTATCGTAATCGCATCGCCCGGTTGAAGAACACCTTTGGCATGTTCACTGTTTCGCTCCGCCTCAAGCCTCGGGCCATCCGGTATTTCAATTGGAACCATTTTGTCTATCGGAAGCCGAATGTCTGGACTTTCTACCGGGAGGGAAATCCCGTGGGAGGAGTCATGATTAGCTGCCGGGTGCCGGAAGACGGGAGCGAATATGCCAGCCAAATCGATTTGCTCACGCCGATGACATGGAACCGATGCCAGGCTTGGAGTCAGACTAAAATCGGCCATCGCGGAGAGGACTACCTGGCGATGAAGGAACAAGTGGCCGACGAGTGCATCATGTTGGCCGAGCGTTGCCTGCCGGGATTGGGCGATGCTTACGAGCGGCGCTACATCAGCACACCGCTGACCTATCGCGACTATACCCGTACACCCGACGGGTCGGCTTATGGCATCCGCAAGGATTCGGAGAATCCCATGATGACGATGCTGTCTGTACGTACACCGGTTCCCAATCTCCTCCTGACGGGGCAGAACCTGATGTTGCACGGCGTGTGCGGAGTCACCATGACGACTTTGTTCACTTGTGCCGAGCTGATGGGCAAGGAGGCCGTCTGGAAGGTACTGGACGGGCATTAAATGCCGTTCGCGACAAACCCAGGGTTTCATGAGCACAAACCTAGGGTTTGTCAGAAACCGTCTGAAGACGGGCTAAAAATGAATCAATAATAACCTCATAATAAAAGAAATAAGGATATGAAATACGCATTAGTAACCGGAGGAAGTCGTGGCATCGGACGGGCCGTTTGTTTGAAACTGGCTCGGATGGGATACCACGTCCTCATCAACTATGTAAGCCATGCCGAGGAGGCGGAAGCTACCCTTCGGATGGTACATGAAGCCGGGCGGGAAGGCGAAATCCTGAAGTTCGATGTAAGTAATCGCCAACAAACCACGGAAGCGCTCGAAGCCTGGATGGAAGCTCATCCGGACGCCTACATCGAGGTGTTGGTGAACAACGCGGGCATACGTCGGGACAACTTGCTGGTATTTATGCCCGAAGAAGATTGGCATCGCGTGCTGGACATTACCCTGAGCGGATTCTACAATGTCACCCAACCTTTGTTGCAACCCATGCTGGTGCATAAGTTCGGACGCATCATCAACATGGCCAGTGTCACGGGGCTGAAAGGCATGCCCGGCCAGGCTAACTATGCAGCTGCCAAGGGAGGAATCATAGCCGCCACCAAGTCGCTGGCTCAGGAAGTGGCTCGTAAGAATGTCACCGTCAATGCCGTAGCCCCCGGATTCATCCAGACGGATATGCTGGAAGGGCTCGATGAAGCAGCGTTGAAGAAAACCATACCCGCCAATCGCTTCGGCACGCCCGAGGAAGTGGCCGAGTTGGTCGGATTCCTGGTCTCCAAAGAAGCCGGATACATCACGGGCAATGTCATATCTATCAATGGAGGGCTTTACACATGATGAGGACATTTCAACGACTGTTTATCGCCTGGATGGCTTGTCTCTTGCTGGGTGCCGACTTCGTGATGGCGCAAGAAGCAGAGGTGCAACGTTTGGCCGAGCGAAACCGGAATATGCAGACGCTGACGGCTTCTGTGGTTCGCACCAAACATAATGCCGCCATCGCCGAAGACCAGGTAGAGAAGGGTACTTTCTACTTGCAGAAGCCGGGCCGGATGGCTTTGGTGTTCCTCGATGGAAAAGACAAACTGGTGATGGACGGAGAGGCTTACACCATGGTGAACCAAGGGAAAGCAAGCCAGGCTAAAGGACCGGTGAAACTTCAGTTCGCCGTTTTGCAAACTGTACTTAAAAACGTTTTAGCCGATGGCGAATTTACCGAACTTGGCGAACAGGCCGAGGTGAAGACCGAGCAGCAAGGACAAACCTTTGTCTTGACCGTGACTCCTACAGTGATGAGTGCCAAGGCCAAGCGTCGGATGATGTTTCAATCGTTCGTACTGACCCTCGACACCCGGACATCGCGCATCCAAAGCCTGCGCATGAACGAACGGGGGACGAACTATACGCAATATGATTTTGTGGACTATCAACCTGACAGCACGATAGACAAGCAGGTCTTTATTCCCTGAGCGATGAAAGTATTGGAAGATATTTGCTATATACAAGTACGATTCAGTGAAATTGATTCCATGCGCCGCGTGTGGCATGGATCTTATATCACTTATCTGGAGGATGGGCGTGAATCGTTCGGCAGACACTATCCGGGCATCGGATATGCCGACATGCAGCGGGAGGGCATTTACGCACCTATTTATGATGTCCACATGCGCTATTATGCACCTCTTGCCATCAACGACAGGGCAGAGGTGCATACGCAATACATCTACAAACCCGGTGCCCGGCTCGACTATCAGTATCGCATTTATCGGGAAAGCGATCATGTGCTGTGTGCGGAAGGAAGTACCGTTCAGTTGTTCATCGATGCCGGTGGAGACCTGCTGGTGGACAAACCGGATTATTACGAGAAATGGCAGGCCCGATACTTGACCGACGAAACGTGATACTCCTGACATAATAACAATAAAGAGGAAATCTAATGAGAAAGAAATTTTTGCTTTTACTGACATACATCGTATGCCAAATAGCCGTCTACGGACAAAATACCCTGATTAAGGGGAGTGTGACCGATGCCAGTACGGGAGAGCCTTTGCCGTATGTATCCTTGATATTCAAAGGAACAACGATAGGTACCAGCACCGACGACTATGGGCGATTCTCACTCTCCACTTCTGCTCCCGGAGATTCTCTGGAGATTTCCTATTTGGGATACGACACGCAGAAAGTGAAAATCAGACCCAACCGGGTGAATGATCTGGCCATCAAGCTCGTGCCCAGCGGTATTACGTTGACAGAGGTCACTATCCGTCCGGGAAAGGAGAAATATAGTCGTAAGGATAATCCTGCCGTTCGCTTTGTAAGGCAAGTCATCGCTTTGCGTGAGCAGGGAGATCCGCGTGAGCAACCTTATTTTCAATATGACCGGTATGAGAAAATCGTCATTGCCCGCAATGATTACCAGCCCAAGCAACGCAAAGACGGCAAGACCGGAAAGTTCGATTTCCTGAAAGAATTTGTCGATACGCTGGATGCGGGAACTACCATCCTTCCCATCTCGGAGAGAGAACGTATAGAAACGGTCTACTTCCGCAAAGACCCCAAGTCGGAGAAACGGATGGTGCATGGGAGTCAGTCGGCAGGAGTGGATGAAGTCCTCTCCAAAGATGGGGTGCAACAATTCCTTGCTGAGGTATTCCGGGAGGTCGATATATTTCAGAATAATATCCCGCTGTTCCTGCAACGGTTTGTCAGCCCGTTGTCTTCCATCGGCCCCGGATTCTATAAGTATTATTTGCTCGATACGCTGAATGTAGAAGGGACACCTTGTGTCGACTTAGGCTTTGCTCCGTTCAATTCAGAATCGTTTGGTTTTACGGGCCATCTGTATGTTACGCTCGACTCTACTTACTTTGTGCGTCGTGCGATATTGAATATTCCTCAGGACATCAACCTGAACTTCATTTCCCGCATGACCATAGACCAGACGTTCGAAAGGACGCGCGACAGTATCCGGCTCATCACCAAGGACGACATCAGTGTGAATTTCCAACTGAGTTCGAAGTCGAAGGGCCTTTATGCCCGGAGGTTGAATGTATATTCCAAGCACGACTTCGATCCGCCCCGCGAACGGGAGATGAAGATATTCGACCAAAGTGCTCCTGTTCTTACCGATGAGGATGCGCAAAGCCGTTCGGAACGTTTTTGGAATGACGTAAGGCCGCAGGAAGCGGAAAAGAAAAATAAGAATTCGGTGCAACAACTGATGGCCCGCCTTCGGTCTGTACCCGTTTTTGCTATCACGGAGAAAGTCGTAGCCACCGTGGTGTCAGGCTATATACCTACTCATAAGGAGCCTGCTAAGAACAAGTTCGACCTCGGGCCTATGAATTCCACCATCAACGGTAATGCCATTGAAGGAGCTCGCTTCCGTGTGGGAGGAGGTACCACTCCCGTATTTCATAAGAACCTTTTTCTGGGTGGATACTTGGCTTATGGTACGCGGGACGGTAAGTTGAAATATGATGCATACGCCGAGTACTCGTTCAATGACCGCAGGACATATCGGCTGGAATATCCCATACACTCTCTGCGATTCGAGTATATGTACGATATTAACAAGCTGGGGCAGAACTACATGTACACCAGTAAGGATAATATTATGTTAGCCATTAAACGCAAGAAAGACACACGAGCCACTTACTTGCGGAAGGCTGAACTGACATACACACGCGAACATTATAATGGTTTGTCTTACTACGCCACTTTGCGGAATTTCCGTGAATATGCTACCCAATATGCCGCGTTCAACCGTATAGAGGCAGATGGGAGTCTGACTCCCGTGGACCATTACGACATGACGGCACTTGAAGTTAATCTGCGTTATGCCCGCAATGAGAAGTTCTACCAGACACATACCCAACGTATCCCTATTACTTTTGATGCGTTGGTGTTCAACCTTACCCATACAATGGCCAAGAAAGGTTTGTTGGGTTCGTCTTTTAATTATCAGCGGACCGATGTGGGCATACAGAAACGCTTCTGGTTTTCGGCATTCGGATTTGTCGATCTTATAGCTAAAGCTGGAAAGGTTTGGAATAAAGTGCCTTATCCGTTGCTCATCTTGCCCAATGCGAACTTGACCTACACCATTCAGCCGGAGTCGTATACCAACATGAACGCCATGGAGTTCATCAACGACGAATATGCCTCGTGGGACTTGACTTACTACATGAACGGTACCCTCTTCAATCGTATCCCCCTCATCAAGAAGTTGCAATGGAGGGAAGTGTTTTGCTTCAGAGGATTATGGGGACATCTGACGGATAAGAACAATCCCTGGAAGAATGGCGAAGGGCTTTACCAGTTCCCCGACGGTTCCGGGACATTGGGCAAGGCGCCTTATATGGAGTTCAGTGTGGGGATCGAGAATATCTTCAAGATTCTGCGGCTTGACTACGTGTGGCGTCTGAACTATCGGGACCGTCCCGACATCCAGAAGAGCGGCGTGCGTGCCACCATGAGCCTCTCCTTCTAAAAAGAGGAGAGGGCACGCATGCCCCCTTACAAATCCCTCACTTTCCACACTTTATACGAGATGTCCTCATCGTAGACGTCGCTTCCGTCGATGCGCTTCACGGCACGCACCACCCGTATGGTGACGGGGAGAATCAGCACTTCGTAAGTAGACTTCAGTATAATCTGGATGACCATCATCAGCAGGAGTTCACGCCAGGCAATGACTCCGCCGAAAGCGATGGGGAAGAAGATGAACGAATCGGCCGTTTCGCCTGCTACGGTGGAGAGGATGGCACGCAGGGCAAAGTGCCGCCCCCGGTTCAGCAATTTCATCCGGCTCATGACGTAAGCATTCAGAAACGACCCGACCAGAAAAGCCAACAGACTGGCCGCCACGATTCGGGGAGCCATGCCGAAAACGAAGTTGAAATGTTCTTCCCCCTCCCAAAAAGAGGCTGAGGGCAAAGCTACCGCTATCAAACCCACTCCCACCACGAAGAAGTTCATCAGGAATCCGCTCCAGATGATGAGCCGGGCTTTGCGGAAGCCCCAGACTTCGGCGATACAGTCATTCAAGATGTAGGAGATGGGGAAGACCAGCAGTCCTGCCGTGACCGTCAGGCTACCTAACTGGATGACTTTTGTTTCGAGCAAATTAGCAGTAATTAGGCAAACATTGAACAGAATGCCCATGAGCATAAACGATACCGATACTTTTTGATTCATATTTCCTGTTTTTTACGTGGTTATCCTAGAATACACGGCCGTTGTCGGGACGGCATTTCACTAAATCGGACGCAAAGATAATGCTTGTAACTGGTATTCCTGCCATTTTGAACCTGTTTCTTGTACTGTAGGGGTCGAAATCCCGGTTTTAAGTGGCCGGTAAGTACATGTCCGTTTCTTTAAATGGGACGCCTCGTTTCTTTAAATGGTATGCTCCGTTTCATTTAATGATATGCCTCGTGACAAACCTCCTTTTTTATCGGATAAGCGGAATGGTAATTGTTCTCAACAATTGGAGAGGCTGGAACGGATTCCCCTTTAGGAAGGTTACTACCCTAAGCCCCGAATGTTAGTAACCTAAGGGGTGAATGTTAGTAACCTTCGGACTCTATGTTACTAACATTCCCAGACCCCCTCTCAGATGCCTTCTGGACGGGGTACTCCCAATCCCTTGAATTTGCTTGAAAAATGTTGACTATTTCCGGTCGTCTTCGAAGCGGTAGAGTAAGATGGAATTTGATACTGTACTGTATATAGCGTCAGAAGTAGGCCATATTTGGAATAAATCGGCGTATAGATTACGTGGTGTACCTAAATATTCCCATTTTGCATCCTTTTCATTAAGTGAGAGGCGAGCCATAGGATCTGAAATATAGAGGAATCCGTTTGCAATTTTCAAGTTTTGTATGTCGTTAAGGAGATAGGGCACTAATGATCCAATAGCTTGAGCTTCCCCACTTCCATCTGCATTGATTCGATAACACTGCCAATAATTGACCGCATGTCGACGTAAAAAATAGAAATATCCTTTATCTGTGTTTCCTAAATAGACTCGATCGGTCAATTTATTGTAATGTAGTTGGCTAGTATTGTTATCTAAATGATAAACGAATAAATCTCTGTGGTCGATATTGACTAATAAATTGCGGCCACATTGCGCTATCTTGGCGTAGGAAGGTGCAGGAAAATGGGTGAGTATCTCCCAGCGTTCTTCTATCTGTCGAAAACGCAATAAAAAGAATTCCACTTTGTTTTTTCCACTTTGGGTTTTCACGGGGGCATTCACGCTAATATATACATCATCTTCAGTTGCATAAATATCTGTACATTTACTTTGTGGATTGAATTTACCCCAATCGACACTATCAGGATAAGCAATCTTCCAGCTTTTTTGATCCCCTCCAGTAAGAGAAAAACGATGTAATGTTTGGGAATTGCAAATATAGCCCCATTTATCTTCAATGTATATCTCCTGATAGGAATAAGGAAGGGAACCAATCGGTTTCCATGGAAAGGAAAATGTTATAGGCAATGTGTTGGAATATAATCTATTAAGTCCATTTCCATAGAAAAGAGTGAGATTAGTTTGTTCGGCAATAAGTGGAAATATAATTTTATTCTTTGCATATAATGAGTAATGAGAATCATTCATAGATGAATAAAGTCCATATTGTTCATCTGTAATAGCATCCTCAATGACAACTTCTACTTCTTCTCCTACACGTGGAGATGGAGGGATAAGTTTTGCTAAATGTGCTCCTTCTACTTTCAGAGGAGTATCAAATCGGAAATATTGTTGGTCTATTTTAAGATATATCGGCGTTTCTCCAATTTGGTTGCATTGGTAACCAAATTTCAATTGAGTGGAAGAAGCTTCTATTAACCAACTATTAAACCAAGCTGGTGCAATCCAAGAAGTGTCTTTTCCTAAATAAAATACGTGCTCATTTAATGGGAAGTTTTTACCATCTACTACAATGGTTCCAGTCATACCGTTATCTATAGGAAGTATTTTCATGGATGTTATTGTGGTGGATGCTTTACCTCCTGCTGTAAACGAAACCGAGGGGCTTCGGTAAAGTCCTCTGTCAAGTCGGGCGTATGCATATGCTTCACATGATGCTTCGTCAGCCATATAACTGTCCACACGATAAATGAAAGAGGTGGTATTATTTTCTAATTTCAATGTATCAATTCGTATTATGTTATTTCTCCATGGAAATGAAACTGTACGTTTGAGTATGAAACCTCGTTCGAGAATTTGTTGTCCTCCGGTTTGTAGTTCACCCGATAAATCAATTCCTTCATTATCGACTTTGGCATTAACAGTCATTTGAACATCATAATATGTGGGTAATTCTGTTTCTTGTACACATCCTGTGAGGAATATACTTAATATAATAAGATTGAATAAGTATCTTTTATGATTCATAAAATAACTGATTTATAAATTATACGAAAGTGTGAGATACCAGCCCGATGTGCGGAAATAGCGAGTATCGTCTTTTAAGTCTTTTAAATAGCGGATATCTAAAAAGAGAGAATGAGAATGTTGCACTTTCCATTCTACTCCTATCGCTGTACTAAATGCCGGTATGAAACCTTTTAATTCTTCTTTTTCTGAAGGTGAATGTATTACATAACCATTTTCATCGGTTATATCATTATGTAACTTTATGTCTCCGGCAAGAGCAATGTTTAGTACCGGACCAGCCTGGATATAAGGTATAAAATTTCCATGTATTGGTACTAAAGTATAACGGAAAGAAAATGGTATATAAAGCATTGTGCGATTATAAGCCATATCAGTTCCAAGGCCGGGAGCTCCCCATATCATAGCCGATACTTTTGAGAAAGTAACTTCCGTATGGACTGAGAAACCACGTTGTCCTAAAGGTACATTGGCAAAAGCACCGGCATACCATTGAGTTTGTCGACCAATATCGGAGGATAGTATTTGGCCAAGGTCATCATCCCATGTCAGTTCCACCGAAGGAAACCCGATTCCTGCCAATACACCCCAGCGAAAGCGGGGAAGATAATTCAGATTGCCACTGGAGCAGATGCGATGGCGACGCTTGTAAGAGGTAGGTGTGGGCTTCATGCGGCGGATGTAGCGTTGCAGGCGTTTGTCGGATTGGGCGACGGGGAATTTCAATAGATAATCCGTTAAGGCGCTTTGTACGTTGCTGGTCGAGTCGGTCACGGCCAAAGGAAGCAGTTCGCCTTCGCCAAAACGGTAGTAGTAATGTTTTTGTTTCTGAGGGTCGATGAAGCGGTAGATGGCCAGGCGGTCTTCGGGTTGGAAGAATACCCGAGGCAGGAAGACTGGTTGCTCCTTACCTTCCCAACGGAGGGTGAACGAGCGATAGTCGGTGCCATCTTCGCGGAAGAAAGAAATCTCTTTTGGCGTGAAAGCGACTTTCTTTGACGGAGTCAGTTCCACTTCAAGGAGGTATTGACGCTTTTCCGGTGAAGCGGGAATGAACTTTTTGCCGATGAGCAAGGTGTCTTTCCCGGTCAGGGTGTCTCGCATCAATAAAGCACTCTTTTTCTGGGCGAAGAGGGGACATACCATGCCTGTCAGGCATATCCCAAGGATGCATCGTAAACCGACGGAAGTGAGAATAGCAAAAACTCGGTCCATAAATGGTAAAAGATTTAAGTTTATGATGACAAATATAGTAAATCTGTCGATAGAAACCATGTTTTCTCCGATAAATATGTCGGAAGAGGATAAGCTGATGACATGCAATCGTTTGCACCGGGTTCTGCTTTAAATACTTCTTGCCTGGCGGGAAGGATAACGGCGTTTGCGCTATTT
Organism: uncultured Bacteroides sp.; assembly: GCA_944322355.1. GTDB lineage: Bacteria > Bacteroidota > Bacteroidia > Bacteroidales > Bacteroidaceae > Bacteroides. The sequence goes on from CALUOT010000008.1 coordinate 58,277, forward strand.
TTGCGAATAATTCATAAAGGCTTCCGTCATTGCAAGGGGAAAATGGCAATAATTGGTTACCTTTGGCTGGAAAATTGAATGACCATGAATAAACCGCAGATTACGATTAAGGACATTGCACGGGCACTGAATGTGGCTACGTCTACCGTGTCGAGGGCGTTGAAGGACAGTCCCGACATCAGTAAGGAGACGCGCGACCTGGTGCATGAGTATGCCAAGGCTCATAACTACAAGCCCAATGTCCAAGCCATCAACCTGAGAGCCGGACGGACCAATACCATCGGCGTCATTGTCCCGCAGATGATTCACCATTTCTTTTCGTGTGTGCTGAGCGGCATCGAACAAGCAGCGGCCAAGGCCGGATATAACATCCTGGTGGCGCAGAGCAACGAGTCATACGAGCAGGAAGTGAAGATTACCCGTTCGTTCTTGGCGGCACGAGTATGTGGCGTCATCGCTTCGCTGGCCAAGAACACGTCGCACTATGAGCATTACCAGGAATTGCTGGACAACAACATACCTATCGTTTTTTATGACCGCATCTGTACGGGGGTGCAGACCGAGCGCGTGGTGGTGGACGACTATGCTGGCTCGTTCACGGCCGTGGAGTATATGATTCAGACGGGATGCAAGCGCATCTACTTCTATGGAGCAGACCCGCATCTGGAGATTACGAAGAACCGGCGCAATGGTTATCTGGACGCCATGAAGAAGTATAAGATGCCCGTGGACGACAGCATGATGCGCCTTTGCGACACCCGCGAACAGGCCATCGCCATTACGCCCGACCTGCTGGAGATGCCCAATCGTCCGGACGGCTTCTTTGCCATCAATGACGAGACGGCGGCAGGCATCCTCTACGCTTGCAAGGTCATGGGGCTGAGGGTACCGGAAGAGGTGTCCATCTGCGGCTTTACCAACGGGATGATTGCCCAGAACACCGACCCCAAGCTGACCACCGTGGAGCAACATGGCGAGGAGGTGGGGCGGAGTGCCTTCGAGATTCTGTCCGAGAAGCTGGACGGGACGGAGAAGAGCCCCAATAAGATCGTGCGTACCAACCTGGTGGTGCGAGGAACAACGAAATAAGAGAAACTAAGAAAAAAGATAGAACCTTATCATGAAGACAAAGCCTGATTTAAGTTTTTGGAAGCTGTGGAACATCAGCTTCGGTTTCTTCGGCGTACAGATAGCTTACGCCTTGCAGAGCGCCAACATCAGCCGCATCTTTGCCACGCTGGGCGCCGACCCTCACAGTTTGAGTTACTTCTGGATATTGCCACCCTTGGCGGGCATCCTCGTGCAGCCTCTCGTCGGAGCCGCCAGCGACAAGACGTGGACACGCTTCGGGCGGCGAATCCCTTACCTGTTTATCGGTTCGCTCATCGCCGTGCTGGTGATGTGCCTGCTGCCTAATGCCGGAAGTTTCGGCATGAGTGTGAGTACGGCCATGGTCTTCGGCTTGTTCGCACTGATGTTTCTGGATACGTCCATCAACATGGCTATGCAGCCTTTCAAGATGATGGTGGGCGACATGGTGAACGAAAAGCAGAAAGGCTTGGCCTACTCCATACAGAGCTTCCTGTGCAACGCCGGCAGTCTGGTGGGCTATCTGTTCCCCTTCATTTTCGCCTGGATAGGCATCCGCAACACGGCCCCGCAAGGCGTCATCCCCGACTCGGTGATTTACTCCTTCTACATCGGCGCCGCCATCCTCATCCTGTGCGTCATCTACACCTCCGTCAAGGTGAAGGAAATGCCGCCCAAGGAGTATGCCGAATACCACGGTATCAGCGAAGCGGAAGAGAAAGAGAAGGTCAACATGTTCCGCCTGCTGGTGAAGGCGCCCAAAGCCTTCTGGACCGTGGGCCTGGTACAGTTCTTCTGCTGGTTCGCCTTCATGTTCATGTGGACCTACACCAACGGAAGCATCGCCGCCAACGTGTTCGGCGCTCCCACCACCGAGACGCTGGTCGAGGGCGTGAAGCATGTCGTGCTGGACACCACCAGTCCCCAGTATCAAGCCGCTGCCAACTGGGTGGGCGTGCTCTTTGCCGTGCAGGCCATCGGCTCCGTGCTCTGGGCCGTCTGCATCCCCTTGTTCAAGAACCGCAAGCTGGTCTACTCCCTCAGCCTCGTGCTGGGCGGCATCGGCTTCATCTCCACCTACTTCATCCACAACCAGTACGTGTTGTTCCTCTCGTTCGTCCTCATCGGATGCGCCTGGGCAGCGATGTTGGCACTGCCTTTCACCATCCTGACCAACTCGCTTAGCGGCAGTCACATGGGGACGTACCTGGGCCTGTTCAACGGCACCATCTGCGTGCCTCAGATCGTAGCCGCCGCCCTGGGCGGAAGCATCCTCGCCCTCTACACGCCCGAAGGCTGTCTGCCGCCCGAAGTCTACATGCTGGTCACGGCCGGCGTGATGCTCCTCATCGGCGCCTGCTGCGTCGGCATCATCCAGGAGAAGAAGGACTGAACGCCTGTACGGATTTCGGAAAACACCTCTACATGTAGTCGGAAACGCATGTAGAGGCGGTCGGAAATGGAAGTACATGTCGTCAGAAACGGAAGTACATCCGGTCAGAAACGGAAGTACATCCGGTCACAAACGGAAGTATATCCATTTTTAACGGGAAGTACATCCGTTTTTAACGACATGTACTTCCGTTTTCAATCCGGTAAAAAAGGCTGAATTGTTACATCTATTAACGCTTTCGGCGCCTTCGGCAGATGTCCGATATTTTCCGTAGGCGGAGCGACCGACGCCCGATGGCCGACGGATAAAAATCACCCCATCCCGGCGTAATCCGAGGCCGAAACCGTTGTTTTTCTCTGTTTATTTCCTATCTTTACCGCGCTAATCAAACTGAAATACCATGAAGAGATACTTGAAGACCGATGAGTGGAACATCATAGAGGAAGGCTTTCATGCGGAACATCAGCGTATGTCCGAAAGCATCTTCAGCGTGGGCAACGGGAGGTTCGGCCAGCGCGGCAATTTCGAAGAACCTTATAGCAGCGACAGCTACCGGGGGACGTTCGTGGCCGGCGTGCCCTTCCTGGACAAGACGCGTGTGGCGTGGTGGAAGAACGGATACCCCACTTATTACACCCGCATCCCGCGCGCGGCCGACTGGAGCCGCATCCACCTGCGGCTGATTGACGAAGAGCTTGACCTGGCGCAGTGGGACGTGAACAGCTTCACGCGGAGGCTGGACATGCGCGAGGGCATCGCGTACCGCGACATGGAGGTGACGTCGCCGCGCGGCAACAGTCTCCGTGTGCACGTCGAGCACTTGGCCAACATGGCGCATCCGGACCTCTGTCTGGTGAAGTACAGTGTCACGTCGCTGAACTATACTGGCCGCTTGTCGCTGATGCCGCTCGTCGAGGCCAACGTGACCGACTGCTCCGAGCTGACGAAGGAGAAGGTGTGGAACATACTGGACGCCGGCGCCACGCCCGACTGTGCCTACATGCGCACCCAGACCCGTCACGAAGATGCCCACGTAGGCTATGCCCTGAGCTTCCGGTTGCAGAAGAACGGGAAGGAGGTGGCGCACAACCCCATCCGCATCGAGAAGGAGAAGGCCGTGGGATTCAGTGCCGGTGCCGATGTGAAGCCCGGCGACACGGTGGTGCTTCAGGCTTACATCATCATCGTCTCTTCCCTTTACTATGAGCGGACGACGCTGGTGGATACGGCCATAGGGAAGGCCCGCAAAGCCCGCAGTCTGGGTTGGGAACGCCTTGTAGCCGACCACCGCCAGGCATGGAAGGAGATTTGGGACGAGACGGACGTCGTTATCGAAGGCGACCCGGAGGCGCAGCAAGGCATCCGCTACACCATCTTCCAGCTCTACCAGACCTATCGCGGCGACGACCCCCGGCTGAACATCGGCCCCAAGGGCTTCACCGGTGAGAAGTACGGAGGCAATACGTATTGGAATACGGAGCTTTGCTGCGTGCCTTTCTTTCTGCTCTCCACGTCGAAGAAGATTGTGGAAAACCTGCTTATGTATCGTTACAACCAGTTGGATAAGGCCATTGACAATGCCCGTGCGTTGGGCATCGGTGGCGGGGCGGCTCTGTTTCCCCAGGTCACCAGCAGTGGCGAAGAGTGTCATAACGAGTGGGAAATCACCTTCGAAGAGATTCATCGCAACAACATCATCGTCAACGCCATCATCCAGCATGCCCAGCTGACGGGCAGTATCGACTACATCGTCGCCCACGGGCTAGAGGTCATGCTGGCCATCAGCCGTTATTGGGCGCAACGCGTATCCTTCTCCCAGCCCAAGCAGCAGTACGTCATCTTGGGCGTGACGGGTCCCGACGAATATGCCAATAACGTGGACAACAACTGGTATACGAACTACTCCTGCGTGCAGTGCTTGCAGACCACGCTACAGTGCATCGAGACCGTAGCCGACCTTCGTCCCGACGACTATGCCCGCATCTGCCATGCCACCGGATTCGACGCCCGTCGGGAGACGCCGCTTTGGCGGGACATCATCGACCGCATGTACCTGCCCTACGACGAAGAGCGGGGCATCTTCATACAGAACGACGGTTTCCTGGACAAGACCTTGCAATCGGTCGAGGCTATCCCGGCCGGCGAGCGTCCCATTAATCAGCATTGGTCCTGGGACCGTATTCTGCGCTCTTGCTACATCAAGCAGGCCGATGTGCTGTTGGGGCTCTATCTGTACCGGCATCATTTCGATACGGAGACGGTGCGTCGCAACTTCCAGTTCTACGAGCCTATGACCGTACACGAATCCAGCCTTTCGCCTCACATCCATGCCATTCTGGCTGCGCGGATCGGGGAGCTTGATAAAGCCTACAGCCTCTTCATGCGAGCCACCCGCCTCGACCTGGACGACTATAACAACGAGACCGACCAAGGCTTGCACGTCACCAGTATGCCCGGTTCGTGGTTGGTCATAGCCCGTGGCTTTGCAGGCGCGCAGATGGTGGACGATTGCCTTTGCTTGTCGCCACTGATTCCTCCTCATTGGGAGCGTTACACGTTCTGTGTCAACTATCGGCAGCGTACGGTGCGCATTTCCGTCAGTCGCGAGTCTACTACGCTGACCTTGCTCCAAGGCGAACCTATCGGTGTGAAAGTCTACGGGCAGGTGCAGGAACTGGTGAAAGGCGAAGAAGTGACGGTTGTTAAGTGAAAAGAAAAAATCCCTGTAACTCATCGAGTCGCAGGGATTCATTGTATGATATTGGGCAAGAATTATTTGCTCAAAGCGAGCGCTACATTTACGGCGCAAGCTACCGTACATCCTACCATCGGGTTGTTACCGATACCGAGGAAGCCCATCATTTCCACATGAGCAGGTACGGAAGACGAACCTGCGAACTGAGCATCGCTGTGCATACGGCCCAACGTATCCGTCATACCGTAAGAAGCAGGACCGGCTGCCATATTATCCGGGTGCAAGGTACGTCCTGTACCACCACCACTGGCTACTGAGAAGTAAGGTTTGCCAGCCAATACACGTTCTTTCTTATAAGTAC
>CALUOT010000009.1 GCA_944322355.1 uncultured Bacteroides sp.
CACCCAATGCGGTTGCACATTCGAATAATACACGTTGGAAGCGCTGAATTTCTCTTGCAGCGCAAAAGCCCGGCGGTAATCCTCCACCGTGCCTTGGGCCATGACTTCTCCGCCTAGGCAGGCGGATAGAAGCAAAGCCGTGAGTCCTGATTTGATACCTTTCATACCCTGTTTTTTGTTAAGTTGAAAAATGATTCCCAAATGTACGGAATATATTCGGGAAATGAAAAGACGGTGTAGATTTTGTCCAAAGAATGTGTTGTCTTATCTACACTTACCAATCGTTAAATGTGATGATAAGATAGGGCGGAAACGGGTTATTTCCTTTATTTTTGTAGATGGGTAATCAATGTAAAGAGAATTATGAGAAGGAATATCATCCGCTGGACATTGTTTGGGTTGGCTATCGCTTGCGTATCGGGGGTGCGGGCGCAGGAAGACAGTACGCGTTTGCCTAAAGACAGTATTCCCTTACAAGGAAAAGCCGATCTCTTTCCATCGATGAAAGCGACACTTTCTGAGGATAAATCTTATTACTTTCCTATGACTGAGCCCATGAGGCCTCTTCCGAAGTTTGCTTTGCCCAAGCGGGAGCCGGATTTGCGCTTGCCTTATCAGGAGAATCCTTCGCCGATGTTCAAAGGTGACTTCAGCACGAGTGGGCCGATGGTGCGGTGGCGTACGGGTGTGTTGGATGCCCGAGGCAACCAAATTACCATGCCGGGTTTGGGGCGTCTGAATGAGGTGGCTTTTGGCTTTCAACAGGAATTGAACGACCGGCTGGCTTTGCAGGCTACCGCTAACGCCATCAAGCTGAATATGGCTTACTTCACCACTCAGTCTTTCAATTTTTCCGGTGCGTTGGTTTACCGGGCGCAGGACCACTTGTGGTTTACAGCTTTCGGCTCGGTCAGCGCGGGAGGTTTCCCGAACTTGAGCCCTTATGGTTATGGAGGAACGATGGGATTTGACATCACTGACCGTTTCAGCCTCGAATTGGGGGTACAGCGTTATTACGATTCTACCACGGGACGTTGGGAGACGCGTCCTATCGTGATGCCCGGCTATCGCTTCAACAATGGCTTCAAGTTGGAGCTGGATGTTGGTCCGATTCTTTATGAAGTCATCCGCAGTATCGTTATCGACCATAAAGACCGTGGAGGAGGGCCTACGATTCGACCCAATATGCCGGGGTTCAGATGATTATGTCCGCAATTTGCCAGAGCATAGGATGGAAGGCAAAGTAAGTAAGCTTCTACGACCATTTCAACTGGCTTCTATGCCCATTTCACTTAGCTTCTATGACGGTTGAAGCATAGGTGCATTTACGAAAACGTTATTTGGTGGAATGTGGATATTCAATTAGATGATATAAATGAAAAAGAGCGCCCACAGGATTCTTGGACGCTCTTCTTGTGTTTAGGCTTTAAGAGTAAGACGTTAGAGTTATTGTTTGCTTTCCGGCATCATAATCAGCACCCGATAGTTGCCTTGCTTCATAACCTCCTGCATGAAAGCGCTGATTTCCTGGGGTGTAATGGATTGGATCAACGCTTCCGCATCGGTGCATACTTCGGTAGGCAGCAGGGCGTGGCCGGCCATTTCCGAACACCAATAGCTGTTTTTGTGTTCTTGTTCGGCAATGGTTTTCACCATGAATTCTTTTATTTTATTCAATTCGGTCTCATCGGTGCGCTGAGCCAGTTGGTTGAATTCGTTACGGATAATCTCCAAAGCACGGTCTTTCTTTTCGGGTTTCACTTGAAAGTTTGTCTCATAAACTAACGGTACATCGGAAAAACGGTTCAGCACGCTTTGTGTGTAGATGCTGTAAACGGCGCCTTCTTTCTCGCGCACTTCACTCAGGAGCTTGGTGCTGATGAGTTGGGCGGTCATGGAAGCCAACATACGGTTCTTGAACGAATAGGGCATTTGGGCACTTACCATGACGGCTGCACTTCCTTGAGGCACTTCCATGGGCTGGAAGAATTCTTTTTGTTCCTCACCCGCACGGATACCCAAGCCGGAGATACGCTTGATTTCCGCTTTGCGTGTCGGGTCGGACGGCAGAGTGGCCAAATATTGCTCGGCCAAAGTTCTCAGTTCCTGTTCATCGATGTTTCCACTAAAAGCGAAGGTGAAGTCTGCCGCATTGGCCAGTTGTTCACGGACGATACGCAGGATGTTCTCACGGCTGGCCTGTTCGATGTCTTTTGCTTCGGGTATATAGTTGCGGGGCGATGCGTACAGGTATTCCTGCAACTCCTTTTGGAAGATGAATTGCGGGTTGAGCCCTTGGTTCTGCAAGATGCCTTTATACAGGTTCTGTTGTGCCGTGAATTCTTCGGTTGTGATGTTCAGTGCGGTGAAGTTCATATAAATGAGCTCCATCAAGGTCTTCAGGTCCTTGGGCGTGGTGTTGCCCGAAAGATTGCGGGTATAGTCACTCAACTCGATGTTGACGGCAACCTGCTTGCCTGCCAGCGCCTTGTTCAAGTCCGCATAGGTGAAGTTACCCACACCGTGTTGCATCAGGATAAGTGGCATGAAAGTAAGGTCTTTCATATATTCGTCGCCATAGACGGATGTGCCGCCTTTGGCAGAGGCTTGGAAAGTGATTTCATCCGCCTTGAAGTCTGTTTTCTTCCAGATGACTTTTACGCCGTTCGATAAGGTCCATTCTTTGGCTCCGAACTCCGGGCGGTCGGCTTCTTTCACTACTTTTCCGGCTTGTGGCAATTGGCTGATGAGCGGTTCGTCCTTTACATTGTCCACGTAGGGAGCGATGTCTTCGGCCGATACTTGCTTCAACATTTGTCCCAATTCATCGGCGGTTGGTACGGAGATGCCTTCACGCTCGGGCATCATGGCCACGATGGCGATGTTGTTGTCCGAGACAAGTTGTGCATAAAGTTGGTTGATGGCTTCTACGGGTATTTGGTTGGCCAACACGTTCATCAGTTGGTATTCGGTCTCGATGCCCGGTATGGGAGTTTTATCGAGGAAACCTCTCACGTACGATTCAGCCAGTTTCTTGTTTTCTTGCTGGTTGCGGTTGTTGTAAGCCTTCTCCAATTGAGAGAGGTATTCACTCCGGCAGCGGGCGTATTCAGTGGCGGTGAATCCGCCTCGTTTGGCGCGTAAGGCTTCACGATAGATGGCTCCCAAGGCCTCGGATACGTTATCATTCTTGGGCAAGGCGAAGTAGATGACCGACTTTTTCGTGCTGGCCACAAGGAAGTTGCCGTGCTGTGTGCCGGCTACGCCAAACTTTGCTTCGGGCTTTTGGCTTAGTTCATGCAGTCTTTGCGAAACCATCATGTCCGCCATGTTCAGCATATATTCAGTGGTGAGGTAGGCCATGCTTCCACGCAGCGAGTCGGGTAGGGCATCATACTTGAACATCAGTTGCACCACGGAGTTGGGTTGTTCCTTGTCCGTGCCGATGGCAATAATAGGCTCTTGATTGTCGGCTACCGGATAGTAGACACGCTCCGCCGGCTGAACCGGTTTCTCGATGGATGCGAACAATTCTTTGATTTTTGCTTCGATACGGTCCACATCTATGTCACCTACTACGATGATGCCTTGCAGGTCCGGGCGATACCATTTCTCGTAATAATCGCGCAGAGCCTGGTGCGGGAAATTGTCCACCACTGACATGATGCCGATGGGCAGACGGTGTCCGTAGCGGCTGTCGGGGTAGAGCGTCGGGAGAATCTTTTCCATGATACGTTGATTGGGCGGTGTCTGGCTTCTCCATTCTTCGTGAATGACAGAGCGTTCTTCATCGATGGCTTTCGGCTCCAGAAGCAATCCGTCCGCCCAGTCACGCAAAATCAGCAGGCAAGTGTCTTGTACGCCGATGCGTTCGGTAGGTACGCTGGAGATGCGGTACACTGTTTCGTCAATGCTGGTGTAGGCGTTCAGGTTTTGTCCGAACTTCACGCCTACTGATTCCAACCAGGGAATTAGGGTGTTGCCCGGGAAGTGTTCCGTCCCGTTGAAGCACATGTGCTCCAGGAAGTGTGCCAATCCGCGCTGGTTGTCTTCCTCTAAGATACATCCCACCTTTTGGGCGATGTAGAAGTCTACCTGGTTCTTGGGAAACTCGTTGTGGCGGATGTAGTACGTCAGTCCGTTGTCCAACGTTCCAATTTTCACTTCCTTATCCGTGGGTACGGGCGGAATTTGTTGTTGCGCTTTCAGTCCTGCGGGCAGGCAGAGGCCTCCCGCTATCAGGAGGAATGCCCATTTCAGAATTCGTTTCATTGTTTTTTCTGCTTATCGTTAATGTTTATTTAGAATATTCGCTTGCAAAGGTCACCTTTTTTTTTTACATCCGCAAGTCTATGCTTATTTTTCCGTATTGAAACGTTCTGTTTCTTTCAAGATATACTGTTGGTCAGCCTCATTCCATACATACGTCTTCTTATCCGTCACCTGTCCTTGCGCGTTGTAGGTGAAGTCCATTTTCAGGATCCGTTTCAGATATTTGCCTTCGTTGAGGGTGTAGACTTCTTTGTGGGAAAGGCGGCCGCCATCCATGGTTACGTTATACACAAGGTTGTCAGAAGATACGCCTGCGGCTGAAATAAGTGCAGCCATTACTACATTTGCAATCATAATTGTTACGTTTTTATTTTTGGTTATACATTTCCTTTGTTTTGATGTCGCAAAGGTAGGGTGGAAAAGAGAGGGATTGGGTTAATGTTAGGTTATCATTAGGTTAATGGAGAGGCCAAGCAAGTCTTCGCGTGGGTTATTTCTATACTTCTTGTTGATATTTTTGATGAATGACTTTCTGTGCGCTATCCCTGCTTAGAGTACCTTCTGGCGAGGGGTTTCGATAGTTGCAAACATTCGGGCCGAATGTTTGCAACTTAAGCCCCTAATGTTTGCAACCTAAAGGTCTTAGGTTGCAAACCTAAAAACGGGTACTTATATCAATAGAACGTTTGTCCTTATATTTGAAAAAAGAATCGATTATTTTTTACCGATAGTGTCTTTTTAATAAAAAATGATTAGTTTTGTGCAAAACTATGCAAACATATCAATTCTGTGTGGCTATGAATACTCGAATTATTCTCCTTTATCTGACCGGTATGCTGATGGGTTTGGTCGGTTGTTCGGAAGATAAACTTCCCGCTGAACCGGACGTGAACTACGATGGTGCCTATACTTTCACGGCACAAATCGAAAACATGGAAATGGCTACTACCAAAGTGCTGGTAAACGAAAACGGTACTATTCAATGGAATGCTGGTGAAGCCGTCGGGCTGTATGGCGCACAGACTGCGAATGCGAAGTTTAGTATAAGTGGAACTGCAACTTCCTCTGCTACAGCTACTTTTTCCGGTACGCTAACCGAACCCGATACATCTCCCCGTTGGGCCTACTATCCGTATCAGGCGGATGCCGCCACCGATGCCTCCGGGAGAAGTCTTACGCTCCATTTGCCTGCTTCCTACGACTATACAGGTGATACCTATCTGCCTATGCTGGGACATCTTACTGCTGAGCGGCAAATGTTGTTCAAGCATTTGACGGGTATTTTGCGCATCACTCTGCGCAACATTCCAGCCGAGGCATACGCTATGGTGCTTCGTTCGGTGGGCGAGGATGCGCTGCCCTTGACCGGAACGGCTTCCGTGGCCGATGTGGATGCGGAGGAAGCTGTGCTCAGCATCACGGCAGAAGCCGGTTACGAAATCACCTATCAGCTTGGTACGCTGACGGCCGGGGAGGATACCCGTACGTTCTTCATTCCCCTGCCCGTGGGGGATTACCCCGAACTGGAAATTTCTGCCCGGCAACGGGATGGCACCGAACTTTTCACCCGGAGTTTGGGGGCGAAAAGCATTCGGCGCGCGCAGATTCTCAATGTACCCGTCATGAACTTTGATACCGGAGAAGCTTACATACTGCAAGAGCATACGGTTGAAATCACCGATGAAATGGAGCCTTTTATTACTTTGTCTTCCATCAATCAAGAGACAGGTGTCTGTACGTTGGCCTATGCGCAGGCTCCCGAAGGAGGTATGCCCGGGGTGGGTGATGTCTTGCTGAAACCCGGTATCTCCGAACGCTTCCCGCAAGGCTTCTTGGGCAAAGTTACTTCGGTAGAGGAGGATAATGGCAGTTATACGGTGACCACCGGTCCCGCTTGTCTGAACGATGCGTTTGTGGAGCTGGTCGTGGATGAAGAAGTAGATTTGTATCCGGAGGATATGGGGGCGGAGACTCGGGCGATAGATTGGGATGGGACATTTGCAAACTTTTCGATATCGATGGATTTTAGCCAGGGCAGTGGCATTTATGCCAAGGGCGCGGTGACATTTGGCATTAAATATCACGTTGTCATTGACTTAAAGAACCAATATCTGTCTTATACTTATAAAAGTCAAATGGGTGTAGAAGGTACGGCAGGTATTAAAGGAGAGCTTAGCGGGGACGTACGTAAACAGGAATTAAGTCCGGGCATTCCTTTGGGGGTAGTCGTAATAGGCCCCATACCCATGACTCCAAGGCTTGTCCCCAGTGTCGTTTTACGGCCGAGGGGAACTTTCAATATGTCTTGTACATTAGGATTTAAGCATGGCACCGAGTCATCAATTACCTATTCACATGGGGTATGGGAAGAGAAACAGGAGCCAATTTCTCCTAATAGTAAGTCTCCGTGGGACATAACCCAGGGGGATTATTCGATAGAAGGAGCAATCTTCACAGGACTTTCCGCTGAGTTGAATGTGGCGCCTTTCCAGTTGAATGATTTCTTTGCCGTAGGCATAGAGGCGCAAGTAGGTCCGGAACTGTCTGGTAAGCTCGATATGGTTCAACTGATGACAGCTATGAACAAAGAGGAATTGCTTAGCGCCGCTTCTGTCACAAATAAGTTCATTTTAAATGGAAGTTTTGTAGCAGATGTGAACATCTTAAATTTTGAAGAGAAAGCTTCGTTGACCTTTTTAGATGTGATCTTCGGCGAGGCCACTTTGAAAGTCATTCCCGATGTGCAGCAACCGGAAGCCAAGGTAGAGGAACAGAGCGAGGAAAAAGCGAAGGCGGAAGTAACAACAACCCTGTCGCAACAGCTCTTGACAAAACAGACCACCGTCAAGATGGCCTTGGAGGATGAAGAGGGTAAAGTGGTGAAAGAAAGCCAGCCCACGGAATACGTGGGCGAACCGGAGGCCGACGAAATACCCACCCAACCTTTGGACGAAGAGTTTACCAACTTGGACAAAGACCGGGAGTTCACCGCATATCCTACGGTGGAATCCCCGCTGTTGGGCGATGAAAAGGTGGAGTTGAAATCGAAGTCCGTTACCTTCTCCACCGCAGGTGGTACACTTCGGGAGCAACTGATCCGTATGTATCGCAACACGAACGGTCCGAACTGGAAACGCGATGACAATTGGTGTACCGAAAAACCGTTGACGGAGTGGTATGGAATCAGTCAGGATTCGTATGGTGGGTATCGGATTCAGCTGGATAATAATAATCTGGATGGATATGTACAACTCAATGATACCACTATCCGGGAAATTAGCATGTATGGAAATCAAATCATATGGGTCAATGTCAACCAATGCACGAATTTAGGAGGGTTGTTCTTAGCTGATTGTCCGTTGGAGAAATTGTATCTGGCGGGATGTAAGCGATTGGAGTCAGTCGGTTTCGATTATCGGAACCTGCATACATTAGATGTCAGTGAAAGCAGCTATGCCCGTCAATTGGACCAATGTAACTTTGAACGATTAAAGGTGCTGTATGCACGAAATTTATCGGACTTGACCGATCTTCCTTTTCAAATAATTGGTGCTAATAGTCTGGATACATTGGATCTTTCCGGATGTACGCAATTGCAGACCATCAATCAAAACAGATATACCATTCAAGTGAACAAATATGTCAATCTGAGCGGTTGCCGTTCTTTACTGTTCGATGACGGGGGGAATGCCCGGGCAAGCACATTGAGCTGGGGGAATATTGAATATCTGAACCTGAGCGGTTGTGAGAACGAGCAAAATGTCGGTAACATCTATGTCCCTGCCAGCATTAAAGAACTGTATGCCACTCATAGCAAAGCCATCAGACGCCTCCACGTGGAGGGAAGTTGGGATGGGAGAAATACCTTGACCAGCTTAGACCTGAGCGGATGTTCCAATATGCGGTATTTGTATCTTTATAGCCCCTATCTGCAAATGCTCAATCTGAGTGGCTGTGTGCAACTGGATACTCTCATTAGCAGGGAAGACCAGTTGAGGACTATTGACATGCATCCCTTTGAGAGGCGGTTAAAGCAATTGGAACTGGATACTCAGTTGACTTCCATCAACTTGGATAATTGCAAGGAGCTTCAGGTTTTGTCCTTATATGCGCCTCAGATACAAATGATCAATGTGGCGGCCTGTACCCTGTTGGAAGAATTATCTTTGTATATGCCTATCCCTTGGATTGATTTGAGTCAGAATGAAAAACTGAGGCGTTTACATATAGGCAATACGCAAATAAAGACGTTGGATATCAGTTCTTGCAAGAATACGCTGGAAGAAATGAGATGTACCGGAAATAAAAATCTCCAGCAGGTAGATTTTCAGGGATGTATAAAATTGGAATCGTTGGGTTGTGGTGAAAATGCATTAACCGAATTGACTATCGATCAGCTTCCGGCTTTGGAAACCGTATCGGTGGAGGACACCAATTTGCTTTCATTGCAGGTCAGCAATTGTCCTGTCCTGCAACAATGCTATGGATATACAGTTTCCAAGCAAGGAACAGTGACTTTGGATAATTGTCCCCAATTAAAACCAGAGATTGTTACTGACTGGTTGAGTCATACGAATGCTCACACCCTAATCGTCCAGAATTTGCCGCGAGTGACGGAAATCAGTCCGGAACTCTTGCCTTTTACTGTCAAGGCATTGCATGTTAGTCGATGCGAGAACCTGCGGACAGTAAATGTAGGAGGCGGAGGATTCGGAAACCCCAATCGGGGAACAGGGCGGTTGGAACAGTTGATTTTGGAAGAATGCGACGGACTGTTGGAACTGTATTGTGGTTATAACAACTTGAACACCTTGGACGTAAGCACCTGCGACAATTTGGAGATCTTATGGTGTGCTGATAATCCTTCCTTATATTCGATTGGCCTGATGCCGGGACCTCGTCCTTTCTTCAAGGAGTTTTATTGTCCATTCACTTCTATCACGCAGGTAATTCCCGATTGGTTCCCTGGACCGGAGGAGGAAATTACTGGATTGTGGACGTATGAGCGCCGTTATAGTTATCGTAAGTATGTAGATGGCACTATCCGGGCGGAGGACAAGGGCTACGGCTGGTATTATCCCGGCGAACCGGAATGCGGGTATCATCGAAAATAGTAACTTATCCTTATAAAAATACGGTCGGGAAAAGGGCGGTAAAAATAAGGTTACTACCATGGCGGTCGAATGTTACTAACCTAAGGGGGTAATGTTAGTAACCTTCGGCCCGAATGTTAGTAACCTTCCGGCAGCGGCCTCAGAAGCCCTTCTGACAGGGGGGCGTGGAATCGGGAACTGGATGGTTATAAATATCAACAATGTGAAGGTCTCTTTAAACGTTTCCGTTCATAGGAACTTTATTCTTCATCTGTTTCCAGCCTTGCCAACGCCTTGTTCTCCGCCTCCTCCATCACCTCCCGTTCGCCCGGGCCTTTGTCGTTGATGCCGCACAGGTGCAGGATGCCGTGGATGATGACGCGGTGCAACTCCCGGTCGTAGTCATTGCCGGCGAATTGTTCTGCATTGGTGCGTACGGTGTCCAGGCTGATGAAGAGGTCTCCGCTTAGGCGATTCCCTTCGCAATAGTCAAAGGTGATGATGTCCGTGTAGTAGTCGTGTTGCAGATACTGACGGTTTACTTCCAGTATTTTCTCGTCCGAGCAGAAAATATAGGCGATTTCACCGACTTTTTTCCCGTAGCCGGCGGCAACGGCTTTGATCCATTCTGTAGTTTCCCGCTTCTTGATGGGAGGCATTTCCACTCCCTCTGTTTGATACGTAATCATAAGTTTATTCTTTGGGTTATTATAAGTTGTTTAAGTGATTAGTTGACGAGTTGACAAGTGAACAAGGCTACAAGACTGAATATCTCATTTAGCCAGTATTCTATATCAAACAGCGTGTGACAAATGCCTTGTTGTCTCGTTAACTTGTTACTTGTCAACTAACTTTATTCTTCTTCATTAATAAAAGAACAGGTAACTGATGATGATGCCTGCTACAATGCCCGAAAAGTCGGCTATCAGTCCGCAGGTCACGGCGTTTCGGGTACGGGTGATGCCTACGCTTCCGAAGTAGACGGCCAGGATGTAGAAAGTAGTATCGGATGCACCTCGTACAATGCAGCTCATTCTCCCTACAAAGGAATCGGCACCATATTCCTTCATGGCATCTATCATCAATCCGTTGGCTCCGCTTCCGCTGAGTGATTTCATCAGGGCAGTGGGGAGGGCACCTACAAAGCTGGTGTCTATGCCCAGCCATCCGACTGCTATGCCAATGCCTTGCACCACTAAGTCCATAGCTCCCGAAGCGCGAAAAACAGCGATTCCAACGAGGAATGCCACTAAGTAGGGGATGATGCGTACGGCGGTAGCAAATCCTTCTTTGGCTCCTTCGATGAAGGCATCGTAGACATTGATTCGTTTCCGGACGCCCCAAAGGATGAAGAACAGGATGATGCTGAACAGGATGATGTTGGCGGTCAGGGTCGAATAAGTACCCATTTGATCGCGGCCCAAGTGGACGAACAGGACAATCAGCCCGGTGAAGAACAAAGCTATGATGCCCACCAGCGTCAGTATCGGTCGGCAGAGGAGGTTGATGCGCTGGCTGATGCTGACGGCTGCGATGCCCACGAAGGTCGATACGGAAGTGGTGAGCAGGGTGGGGATGAAGATGTCCGTTGGCTGGGCAGCTCCCATTTGTGCCCGATACACCATGATGCTGACCGGTATCAGGATAAGCCCCGATGTATTGATGACGAGAAACATAATCATCGGATTCGTGGCTGTATCCTTATGCGAATTCAGTTCTTGCAACTCTTTCATGGCTTTAAGCCCCATCGGTGTGGCGGCGTTGTCCAGTCCCAGCATGTTGGCCGAGAAGTTCATAAAGATGCTGCCCATGGCGGGATGTCCCGGGGGAATGTCGGGGAAGAGACGGCAAAACACCGGGCTGAGCCAACGGGACAAGGCGTTAATCATGCCGCTTTGTTCGCCAATCTTCATCACGCCGAGCCACAAGGCCAGGATACCTGTCAGCCCCAACGAAATCTCGAATGCATTTTTCGAGGCATCGAATGTGGAGTTGACCAATGCGGTAAATATCTCCGTATCGCCCGCGAAGCATAATTTTCCCAAGGCAACCAGAAAGGCGATGACGAAGAATGCTATCCAAATGTAGTTCAGTACCATGCTTTATTTGTCAATGGTTAATGGTCAATGGTAAATTGTAAATGGTCAATAGGTTTCTTCATGGGCCAGTCGCCAGGCATTCAAATAAGCGGCTTTGGTGATTTCCACCACTTTCTCCCAGTTCAGTCGGTCGGCATGGTCGGTGGGTTGATGATAGTCGGGATGCCCGTCCGTATGATACCAGATGATGGGAATGTCGCGCAAGGCAAACGAAGCATTGTCACTCCCGCCCGTAGGCTGGTTCCAGGCCCGATAGTCAGGCTCCAGTTTCAGTCGATAGCGTGCGATGTCATCTTTCAGCCATTGTCCGAAAGCCGGGTGGGAGGCCGTGTAGAAGTAAACCACGTGGCGAGGTTGCTCCGGTCGGTTATTACGGCCTATCATGTCGAAGTTCAGGTAGCCTTTGATTTTTCCGATGAAATCGCAGTTTCCTGCAAAATAGCGCGATCCGAGCAGTCCTTTTTCCTCTCCGTCCCAAAAGGCGATGATGACGTTGCGTAGCGGTTTCTGGCCACTCGCTTGGAAAGCACGGGCTATTTGCATCACGGCCGATACGCCCGAAGCATTATCGTCCGCCCCGTTGTATATCGGGTCACCGTCCAGGGTTATGTCTATGCCCAGATGGTCGAAATGGGCACCGATAACGACGTATTCATCGGCACGTTGGCCGGGAATCAGGCCCAGGACATTGGCCATGTGCAAGGAGCGGTGTGTCTCTTGTTTCAGTTGTTCGATGGAATCGGGGTGTATCTGCCATCGGCTTCGTTGTTGTCGTTCTTTGGCACAGGCTTCAAAAGGTTGGAAATACCCCTCGTCATATAAAGGAGAGATACCAGCTTCTTTCAGGCAGGACGCCAGATAGCGTGCCACGATGCGTGAGTTGCGGGTACCGGCTTCACGTCCTTGCAATTCATCATCGGCCAGAAACCCGACAATGGCTTCGGCGGATGTACGGTTGATACTTTTCAAGCCCTTTTCCATGGCGGTTTGAGCCTGAAGAAGGGCGGGACACATCATCCACCCCCATAGGAGATATATACAAATCGTTCTTTTCATACGTAGCGGCAAAATTAACCAATATTCCCTAATAAATACTATCTTTGCTTCTAAAATTAAAGTAAGTAGCTTATGGGAAGGAAAACATTGTTTATCAGTTTAGTTATGCAGTGCTTGTTGATTGTATCCGTCGCTGCACAAAATCCTTACAGGCAACGCATCAACCTGAATGGCGGGTGGAGCATTAAGCCTGCTTACAACACTAGTTCTAAGGGATTTAAAGACGGAATCACGTTGCCGCATACGTGGAATGCCAATCGGGTATTCGAAGGAGCGGATTATGAGCGTACCATCATGATTTATCGGAAGATGCTGGAAGTAAGTCCGGAATGGGAAGGAAAGCGTCTGTTCCTTTATTTTGAGGGGGTAAATGCACTGGCTCATGTGTTGGTCAACAGGCAAACGGTGGGGAGTCATTATGGAGGTTACACTGGTTTTTGTATGGAGATTACCGATGAGGTAAAAATCGGTGAGAAGAATGTGGTGGAGGTCTATGCCTCCAATGAGTATCGTACAGATCTGATACCTCTGAGCGGCGATTTTAATATCTATG
Organism: uncultured Bacteroides sp.; assembly: GCA_944322355.1. Lineage (GTDB taxonomy): Bacteria > Bacteroidota > Bacteroidia > Bacteroidales > Bacteroidaceae > Bacteroides. The sequence goes on from CALUOT010000009.1 coordinate 13,074, forward strand.
GAGGCATCCATCGTCCTGTCCATTTACTTGTAACGGACAAAGACTGCATTTCTCCTTTGCATTACGGCAGTACGGGAGTCTACATCCGTCCTAAGAAAGTGTCGGCAGAACGGGCTGATTTCGAAGTCAGTACCTTGCTATCTCTTTCCGGTACGGGTGAAGGGCTGAAGGTCAGGACAACGGTGATGAATGCTGCCGGGGAAACGTTGGCTGTCCAGGAGAATCCGTTGCATCGCGGGCAGAGCGAGGTGCATCCCTCCTTTTCGCTTCTTCGTCCGGTTTTGTGGGATGGGAAAAAGAACCCTTATCTGCATCAGGTGAAGGTGCAACTGCTCCGGGGAGAGGTCGTTCTTGATGAAGTGACCGAACGGACTGGTTTTCGTAGTTTTCATGTAGATGCTCAAAAGGGGTTTTATCTGAATGGCCGGTATCTTAATTTGTATGGTTTCGGTATCCACGAAGATCATGCCGGTAAGGGAAGTGCCTTGTCGGACGAAGATTATCGGAAGGATATGCAGCTTATTCTGGAATCGGGGGCAACGTCGATGCGGTTGACTCATTATCCGCATCGGGAGATTATGTACGATCTATGCGATGAAGCCGGTCTGGTGCTTTGGACGGAAATTCCTTTTGTCGGACCGGGAGGATATGACAGTCCCGGTTTCTTGGATACGGACGAGCTGAAGCGGCATGCACGCACGATGTTGCTCGAAATGATTTATCAGAAGTATAATCATCCTTCGGTTTGTTTCTGGGGGTTGTTCAATGAGTTGAATTTAAAGTATGATGACCCGGTGCCTTTCCTCAGGGAGTTGAACGATTTGGCTCATCAGGCAGATCCTTCCCGTCTCACTACCTTTGCGACCAATGTCGACCAGCAACAATTCTTAGGTTGTGCCGACCTCTTGGCTTGGAATCAATATAAAGGATGGTATGGAGGAATGCCGGAGGAGATAGGTGCCTTTATGGATGATGCGTTAGCCCATTCAAACGGAACTCCTGTCGCTTTATCTGAATACGGAGCGGGAGCAAACATCAATCATCATGAATGGCCGGCGCAGAAGCCGAAACCCGGAGGGAAATTTCATCCGGAAGAGTGGCAGACACTTTGTCATGAGTTGAATTGGGAGCAGCTGTCCGCCCGTCCTTATGTGTGGGGAAAGTACATCTGGAACTTTGCCGATTTCAGTTCTGCCGGCCGTAACGAAGGAGACGCCCGTGGCATGAACGACAAAGGACTTATCACGTATGATAGACAGACCAAGAAAGACGCTTTCTATTTTTATAAAGCTAACTGGAGCGATGAGCCAATGATTCATATTACAAGCCGGCGTTTTAAAGAACGGACAGAACGGGTAACCGATGTGAAAGTCTTCACGAATCTGAGTCATGCGACATTATATGTTAATGGGGAGAAAATAGGAAGAAAGAGCAAAGATGCCCTAAACCGCATTGTTTGGAAAGACGTATCGCTTAAGGAAGGCAAGAATGAGATTCGTGTCCTAAGCACCCGGGGAGAAGAAGTATCTGATGTGTGTGAGTGGATAGTACGTTCCCGATAGATCGCTTTATAACGTATGGAATGTAAATTATTGTTTTACAGAGTAATAAGCGGACCAGTCAATTTTAAAGTCTGGTCCGCTACGGACCACACCGAGGTCCAAGTAGGACCATGGTAAGGTCCAAGGCGGACCTCAGTATGGTCCTATAGGGACCTAAGCAGGGGCTGATGTACAACAGCAATTTCCTGCTTTGCCTTCTTGGCTACATTTATTCTGTCAACGGGCTAATTATTTCACCTGTTTATAAACTTTTTGAGTGAAAACGTTTGTTTTTCCAAATAAAACGATTACATTTGCCGCGTAAAAGCAACAAACTATAAGAAAAATATGATTATAAACTTGCATAAATATTGGCGTTGGCAACCGTTACAACTCACACAAAGTCGTAAGGGGAACAGTGCCATGTATCTATGCCGGACATAAAAAACGTTCATCCCCCAAGGGGATAAAAGGAATAGAAGCTACAAAAAGGCTCCGTCGCACCTGCGGCGGGGCCTTTTTTATTTACCATTTATCATTCATTTATCATTCATTTATCATTATACATAACATTATGAACGGTTATTACGGCGAATTCGGGGGCGCCTATATCCCCGAGATACTGCACCGATGTGTAAGCGAATTGGAGGAAGCATGCCGCACCATCGTACCTGGTGAGGATTTCCGGCGTGAGTATGAAGACTTGTTGCGTCACTACGTAGGCCGGCCTTCCCCCTTGTATCATGCCAAACGGCTTTCGGAGAAGTACGGATGCAAGATTTATCTCAAACGGGAGGACTTAAACCATACGGGGGCACACAAGATAAACAATGCCATCGGGCAGATGCTCCTGGCACGCCGCATGGGCAAGCGCCGCATCGTAGCGGAGACGGGAGCGGGACAACACGGTGTGGCTACGGCTACTGTCTGTGCCCTGGCAGGCATGGATTGCAAGGTGTTCATGGGCGAGACAGACATCAAGCGGCAACGGGTGAACGTTGAGAAGATGAAGATGTTGGGAGCGGAAGTGGTGCCTGTAACTTCGGGTAATGGTACACTGAAGGACGCCACGAGCGAAGCCATCCGCTACTGGTGCTGCCATCCGGAGGACACCTATTACCTGATAGGCTCCACCGTGGGGCCTCATCCTTATCCATGGTTGGTGGCGCACCTGCAATCGGTCATCGGACGTGAAATAGCCACGCAACTGGCAGAATTGGAGGGCGATTTCCGACCGGATTACCTGATAGCCTGCGTGGGCGGAGGAAGCAACGCCGCCGGCACCATCCTGCGTTTTATAGACGAACCACGGGTGAATATCATCCTGGCCGAAGCCGGAGGCAAAGGAGTAGAGACCGGACAAACGGCCGCCACCCTGGCATTGGGCCGGGTAGGTATTCTGCACGGCTCCCGCTCCTACGTCATACAGAATGAGGACGGGCAGGTCATAGAGCCTTACTCTATCTCGGCAGGGTTGGATTATCCCGGTGTAGGCCCGTTACACGCCCACCTGGTGACTATGGGCAGGGCAAAAGCCATCCCCATCAACGATGATGAGGCCTTACAGGCAGCCTACGAACTGACCCGGCTGGAAGGCATTATCCCTGCACTGGAGAGCGCACATGCCTTGGCCGTATTGCCCCGACTAAAGACAAAACCCGATGATATTGTTGTAGTGACCGTATCGGGGCGGGGGGACAAAGACATGGATACCTATCTGGATTTATTTACGGTTTAACGATTTACGATTTGGTTATTTATCATTAATCATTCATTCTCACCATAATTATATATTATGTACACATTCAGGACCCAAATCCAAACTTTGGCGGGCGATATCCATACGCCTGTAACTACTTACTTGAAACTGCGCGACCTCTTCCCGCAAAGTGCCCTGATGGAGAGCGCAGACCGACAAGAGCCGGAAGGCGGACGTTCGTTCATCGGCCTGTGTCCGATAGCCTCCATTGCGGTCAGCCATGGCACAGTCGTCACCCGGATGCCCGATGGTGTCCGCACAGAGGCTCCTTTGCCAACCGGACACGAAGGAATGGCTTGCACTTTACGAGACTTTCTTGACCGCTTCCGCGTGGAGGGGGAAGGAAGCCGTTATTGCGGACTCTATGGCTACACCTCATTCAACGCCGTACGTTATCTCGAAAACATTCCCGTCAAGGACAGCCATGACAAACGGAACGATGCACCGGACGCACTTTACATTCTCTACCGCTACCTGATTGTATTCAATGATGCAGGACATGAAATGCGGATCGTGGAAATGGTACCGGAAGGAGAAGAAAGCGGGATGGAACCAGTGGTGAAAGCTGTAATGAACCGCAACTTCCCGCTATACCCCTTTGCGCCGGTAGGGGAAGTGACTTCCACGCTGACGGATGACGAACACCGGGCAAACATCCGCCGTGCCATCGGCCATTGCCTGCGGGGAGATGTCTTCCAGATGGTGCTTTCACGCCGCTTCGAACAGGCCTATGCAGGAGACGATTTTCAGGTGTACCGGGCGTTGCGCAGCATCAATCCCTCACCCTACCTGTTCTATTTCGACTTCGGAGGCTTCCGTATCTTCGGTTCCTCGCCGGAGACGCACTGCCGGGTAGAAGGCGGACGAGCGGGCATCGACCCCATAGCGGGAACCACACGCCGCACAGGCAGCCGCCAACAAGATGAGGAAGCCGTAAGCCGTCTGCTGACCGATCCGAAGGAGAACGCCGAGCACGTGATGCTGGTAGACCTGGCACGCAACGACCTGAGCCGAAACTGCACGGACGTGGGGGTGGACTACCTGAGACGCCCCCGGATGTACAGCCACGTCATTCATCTGACAAGCCGGGTGAGCGGCACGCTGCGGCCGGAGGCAGACGCCGTGAAGGTGTTGTTGGACAGCTTCCCGGCAGGTACGCTAAGCGGAGCGCCCAAAGTGCGCGCCATGCAGCTGATCAGCGAAATGGAGCCCCATAACCGGGGTGCTTACGGAGGCTGCATCGGCTTTATCGGTCTGGACGGCACTATCAACCAAGCCATTACCATACGCACCTTCGTGAGCCGTAACGGAGTATTATGGTTTCAGGCAGGCGGAGGTATCGTAGCCAAGAGTGACGTAGAGGCGGAGCTGCAGGAGGTAAACAACAAACTGGCGGCCTTGCGCAAGGCCATCGAACTGGCAAGTACAGCCAAATTGTAAATAGTAAATGGTTAAATAGTAAATAATCAAGATGGACATTCTGAGTGAAATTATCGCATGCAAGCGAAAAGAAATGGAAGCGGGGGCACGGAAACACCGCAGCATGAAGGAAGCGCTGGCATCTTCCCCAACGGGCGTCATTGCCGAGTTCAAACGCCGTTCGCCTTCCAAGGGCTGGATAAAGGCGGACGCACGGGTGGAGGACGTGGTGCCGGCCTACGAGGCGGAAGGCGCGGCGGCTCTCTCCATTCTGACGGACGGGACTTACTTCGGCGCACAGCCGGAGGATCTGCCGACTGCCCGCAAGGTGAGCCGTCTGCCCATCCTGCGCAAGGACTTCATCATCGACCCCGTCCAGCTCTACGAAGCGCGGGCGATGGGGGCGGACGCAGTGCTGCTCATTGCCGCCTGCCTGGACAAAGAGACTTGCCGCTGTCTGGCGGAGGAGGCGCACCGCATCGGGTTGGAGGTGCTGCTGGAGCTGCACGATGCCACAGAACTGGATTATGCGGACATCGCCGTGGAGATGTTGGGCGTGAACAACCGGCATCTGGGCACGTTCCACACAGATGTGGAGCACGCCATTACCTTGGCGGACGGACTGAAAGGGCGATTGGAGGGAATACCCGCGGAGAAACGTCCGCTGCTGGTGGCGGAGAGCGGCATCCGCTCGGCTGAAGACATCCGGCGGTTGCGGCAATGTGGCTATAAGGGTTTCCTGATTGGAGAACATTTGATGCGGGGAGGACGGATTGATGAACTTACTCGTTAAGGTGTGCGGCATGAGGGACGGTGACAACATCCGCCGGGTGGAAGCCCTTGGAGTAGACTTCATCGGATTCGTGTTTCATACGCCTTCGCCCCGGTGTGTCTGTGCCCTACCCTCTTACCTGCCCGCCAAAGCCAAACGGACAGGCGTGTTCGTCAACCGTCCGCTAACGGAGGTAGCCATGTGGGCGGACCATTTCGGCCTGCAATTTATCCAACTGCACGGAGAGGAGCCGCCTGAATATTGTCGCCACCTGCGCCAAACGCTTGGCCTGCCGCTCATCAAGGCTTTCCATCTGTCCCGTCCGGACGACCTGCGCCGTACGCTTCTGTATGAGGGACTATGCGACTATTACCTGTTCGAACCGCGGGGAACGTCTCCCGGGGGGAACGGCATTCCGCTCGACCTCAGCCTGCCGTACAACTACCAAGGCCGCACGCCTTTCCTGCTCAGCGGGGGTATCGGGCCGGACAGCATAGAGGCGTTGCACCGTTTCAGCCATCCCCGATGGGCGGGCATCGACCTCAACAGTCGCTTCGAGCTTGCTCCGGGACTTAAAGACGTGGAAAGACTGAAACGCTTTCTTCAATTGATAAATTATAAATTACCATTATGAACATTCTACTCATAGACAACTACGATTCCTTCACCTACAATCTGGTGCAACTGGCGGAACAGGCCGGTGCCAAGGTTACGGTAGTACGCAACGACCGCTTTGCCCTTGCCGAGGTGGAGCGGCATGACAAACTGATTCTCTCGCCCGGTCCGGGTATCCCTTCCGAGGCGGGAATGCTTATGGAGACCATCCGGACGTATGCGCCGACAAAACCCATATTGGGAGTCTGCCTGGGACATCAAGCCATCGGCGAGGTGTTTGGCGCACGGCTGACGAACCTTGCGGAGGTGTTTCACGGCGTACAGACAGACATCAACCTCTTGACGGACGATTACCTGTTTGAGGGACTGCCCCGACGGCTGCCCGTGGGACGCTATCACTCATGGGTGGTGGACCGCGAGGGGTTGCCGGACTGTCTGGAGATGACAGCCCTGAGCGACGAAGGGCAGATTATGGCCTTACGCCACCGCACACTGGACATCCGCGGCGTGCAGTTCCATCCCGAATCGGTGCTTACGCCCGACGGAGCAACCCTTATACGTAACTTTATCAAACACTGAAACAATATGAAAGAGATACTTACACGGCTTTTCAACCATGAAAGCCTCGGACGGGACGAGGCGCGAAGGCTGATGCTCGGCATCACCGCCGGACAATATCCCGACACGCAGATAGCCGCCTTGCTGGCCGCCTACCGCATGCGTGACATCACCGTAGACGAGTTATTAGGTTTCCGCGAGGCGTTGCTGGAGGTCTGCGTGCCCGCAGACTTCACACCCTGCCGAACCATCGACATCGTGGGCACGGGCGGCGACGGCAAAAACACGTTCAACATCTCCACCTGCGCCTGCTTCGTGGTGGCGGGAGCGGGCTACAAGGTGGCCAAGCACGGCAACTACGGAGCCACCTCCGTCAGCGGAGCCAGCGATGTGATACGCGAGCACGGCATCCGCTTCACCACCGACCCGGACACCCTGCGCCGCAGCCTGGACGAGGCAGGCATCGCCTACCTGCACGCCCAACTGTTCCACCCGGCCATGAAGGCTGTGGCACAAGTCCGCAGCACGTTGGGCGTACGCACCGTGTTCAACCTGCTGGGACCGATGATTAACCCCTGCCGTCCCACCTGCCAACTGCTGGGCGTAAGCAACCTGTCACTGATGAGGCTCTACACTTACGCCTTCCGCCGCACGGGCATCGAGTTCGCCGTAGTGAACAGCCTGGACAATTACGATGAAATCTCGCTGACGGACGAGTTCAAGGTGATGAGTCTGCACGACGAGCACATCTACCGCCCGCAGGAACTGGGCTTCCTTCCCAATCCGCCTCAGGAGCTTTACGGCGGACAGACCAAGCAGGAGGCCAGCCGCATCTTCGACGCCGTACTGACCGGACAAGGTGCCACACCCGCCCAACGTCATTGCGTCATCGTCAATGCCGCCTTCGCCATCCGGCTGATGGAACCGGAGAAGTCCATAGAGGAATGCGTTGCCATCGCCACCGAGTCGTTGGACAGCGGACGGGCACTGGGCGCACTCAAAAGATTTATAGAAATTAATAGTTAAATGGGAATTTAGATAGCACACAGATGACACAGATTAAACGAGATGACCACAGATTTTTAAGGGGCTTCGCCCGAATCCTTATCATCACAAAGAGAAAAAATAAAATCGGCGTCATCCGCGTCATCTGCGGGTGAAAAATCATAAATCAGAAATAGTAAATTAAATAATCTGTGAAAATCTGTCTTATCTGTGTCATCTGTGTGCCATATAAACACCCCGATAAATTATAAGTTTATGAACCGAATAGACCAACTTTTCCGGCAGAAGAACGAACGGATACTCTCCATTTACTTCTGCGCAGGCTGCCCCACCAAGGACGGGACGGCCGATGTAATCCGCTCGCTGCAGGACGCGGGAGTGGACATGATTGAGATAGGAATACCCTTCAGCGACCCTTTGGCGGACGGACCCGTCATACAGGGAGCCGCTACGAAGGCTTTGCGGAACGGCATGTCGCTGCACGTGCTCTTCGACCAGCTGCGGGACATCCGCCGCACGGTGCGCATACCGCTGCTGCTCATGGGATATCTGAACCCGATACTGAACTATGGCTTCGAGGCCTTCTGCCGTCGGTGTAGCGAGTGTGGCATCGACGGACTCATCATCCCCGACCTACCCTTAGCGGAATACGTGGCCGAGTATCGTGACACGGCCCTGCGCTACGGCCTGCACGTGGTGATGCTCATCACGCCCGAGACAAGTGATGAAAGGGTGCGTGAGATTGACCGCCAGACGGGCGGCTTCATCTACATGGTTTCCTCCGCTGCCGTAACGGGGGCGCAACGCTCGTTCAACGAGGAGAGGCAGGCGTACTTCCGCCACATCAACTCCTTGGGGCTGACGCATCCGCGCTTGGTGGGCTTCGGCGTGTCCAACCGGGAGACGTTCGACGCCGCCTGCAGTGCCTCGTCCGGCGCCATCGTAGGCAGCCGCTTCGTCACGTTGCTGGATGAATGCGGGGGAGATGCCCGGCAGGCCATCGCCCGGCTGAAAGAGGCGTTGGGGAAGGAATAGTCGATTATTCTGCTCTTATACCGAATCGTTTATGACTGTATTTAAATGAAGAATGAAGAACGAAGAATGAAGAATAGTCCCTGCGGGACAAAATGAAGAATTTCTCTCCGGCATCCCTGAGAATTCTCCATTCTTCATTATTAGTTCTTCATTTAAATGGTTCTTCGTTCTTCATTTACTTACGCCAACGGGTCTTCCGTGGTGTCGTCGCTGCCGCCGGTGCCGGGAGTCTCCTCCTCACCGTCGGGCACGGGGTGAGCGGGAATTTCCTCGTCCAGCAGTTCCCAGAAGGCGTCCGCGCTCACCAGACTGCGAGTAGTCACCTGACCGGAACTGCCGCGGGTCACTTCGGGGATGAAGCGCACACGCGTGCCGGTTATCTGCTGCGCGCCTACCTCTTTCGCCGAGTCCACGCCTTTGCCTTCGGTATTGGCGGTGTAGTAGAAGGTGCCCACGCCCTCCAGTTTCACCGAGCGGCCCTGGTTCATGTAGTCGCCCAAGACGCCGCCCAGGAGGTCGAGCACAGATTTCACATCGCCGGTGCTCAGCGATGACAGGTCAGCCAGTTTCTTGGCGATGGTGTCGGTGTCCACGGGACGACCGATGGTCACGGCAACGGGATACCACTTGCCGTTGGCCTTCATCTGTTTCTTTTTGAAATAAGCCATAATGTTGCTTTTTTTTATCTTCCTGTAGAAAGCTCTCCCGACAGCCTCCCCACCTTATCCCACAAAAGGTGGAGAGGTTTGTAGGAAAAGGTGGGGAGTTATGTCACATAAGGTGGGGAGGTTTCCTCATCCCACCTGCAGTCTGTTGTAGAGGGGCATCCGCAAGAAGACGGATTAGTAAATAGTTTTTATTATTCTCGGTTTCATTCCGCTTGCTTCGCGAGGGAAAACAGAAACCGCCTGCCCCAGTGCAACCAAGCACAAGGCAGGCGGAATAATGGGGGAAATGCCGATGTCTTTACAACAGGGCGGTGATGCTCGTGGCCGGAATCTCCAGCCGGGAGAAGGCGAACATCTTCTTGCCCAGGTCTTTCAGCGAGGCGCCGATGTGGTAGACGTCCATCCCGTCGATAATCAGGAAACGGTCGTGGCATTTCTTGTACGTGTGTACCGCTATCGGGGGATACTGGCTGTTATGCTTCTGCAAGTCCAGCTGCAACCGGTGTCCGATGTCCTGCGTGTAGATGTCGGCTGTCACGCCGGAGTTGCGCTTGCTGAGCATCAGCAGCACCGATTCGTCCACGTAGTTGTCTATTAGCAGCAGGGATTGCTTGGCGGAGCGGATGAGGTCGGTGGCAAACTTGTAGGCATCGAACAGCTGTCCGTCGTAGAAGATGCCCTCGACGGGCGGCAGCGAAGTGCGAACGAAGAACTCGACCTTGTCCGTCAGATAGTCTATCTGTTTCTCATGCTTCTGAAGCCTTGTATCAATCTGTTCCAGCCGCTGATTGACAGAATAGCCGCGCAACATATAGTCTTTCAGCACCTTGTTTGCCCATTGGCGGAACTGCGTGCCGCGATGGCTCTTCACCCGGTAACCCACCGAGATAATGACATCGAGATTGTAATAGTCCACTTGATAAGTTTTGCCATCGGAAGCAGTGTAGGCAAATTTTGCCCAAACTGATTCCTTAAGAAGTTCGCCTTCCTTGAAAACATTACGGATATGTTTCCCTATTACACTGATATCCCTGCCAAACAGTTGCGACATCTCTTCTATCGACAGCCACACTGTTTCATTCTCCAGCCTGACTTCCAATTTAATCTCTCCATCTGGCTGATAAAGTATGATTTCTCCTTGGTTCTCCATCTTGCATTGCTTTAGGAACGCAAAGATACGGCTTTTATCCGCAGGATACCCAAAAGTCCGGTGGTTTTTCTCCCATTATTCCTTTCAGGCATCTTTACTTCGCTCGGCATAGTGTGCATGCACCCTCTGCGCTCGCTTATCGTAAAGATTCCTTTTTGTTTCCCAGTCTGTCAAAGAACGTTCTTAAGTTGTTTTTACTTCGTTATTCGTTTCCTACCGGCGTGTCGGGCGTGCCCTGGCTGCAGTCGTTGTCGGTCAGCGTACCACCACTCCAGTTATATCCGAGAATACCGCCAACATACTTATCCCCGCTGGCCGCCGTGTTATTCTCTTCAGTGACGGTGCCGCTATGGATGCACTGGCTGATGGTAGAGTTAGTGCTGCTCCCGAGAATACCGCCGGCGCATATCTTCAGTGAACCAGCCTGATTAGTGCAATGTCCCACCATGACGGTGCCGCTATTCGTGCAGTTGCTGATGTTTGCATTTGCGCCATAGCCGCAAATACCACCAATTTCGATGCTGCCGATGTCGGTAATTGAAAGGGTTATGGTGCCGGAGTACGTGCAGTGGCTAATGGAGCCACCGCTGCAGTCTCCGGCAATGCCCCCTACTTTGATATAGCTTTCGTCAGGCACCCCGCTCATGTTTATATCGGCCGTTACGTTCAGGTTGCTGATGGAGCCATTTCCACTAATTTGACCAAAGAGGCCGTTATATGCGCCCGGCGTGATATTCAGCGTGCCGCTGATGGTATGGCCGTTGCCGTCGAAGGTTCCGCCGTTCCCCGGTGCATTCAGCGGTGTCCACGATGAGGCGGTCACTTCGATGTCAGTCTCTAAGCGGGTATAGCCGTTTTTATAGGTGCTGCTCTCGCTATAGTGCAGGAGGTCGGCCGCGCTGCGGATGAGGTAGGGGTCTTCCTCGATGCCGCTGCCCTGCAGGGAGGCGGAAGGTTGGGTGTCATCGGTCAGCAGTTTGTCAAGCTCGATGGCGATGTCTTCCCACTCGCCGATGCTGACGGTGAGCTCAACGTCGGTCGATGGTTCGGTAGATGCGCCGCCGATGTTGCCGCTCAGGGTGAGGTACTTGCCGGGGTCGGGCGTGGTGGTGACGGTGGCTATCGTGGTGGAGTTGCACATCACGGTGATGTCCTGCTCCTCGCCCGCCTTGGTCAGGACGTAGAAGGTGGCGATGTCCTCGCCCGGGGCGATGGTCGTGGTGATTTGCTGGGTGTAGGTGTAGGCGGCTGCCGTGCCTGTCACGCCGTCCTTTACGCTGATGCCGCTGTAGGCCTTCTCCAACGTGACGGAGACGGTGTTGTCGTACCACAGGGTGCTGGTGGTGTTGGTCAGGGTGATTTTGCTGACGGCGAAGTCCAGGGTGATGTTGGCGGTGGCGGAGCCGTCCCACGTGTAGTGGCTCATGTAGGCGATGCCCATGGATGCGCCCGTGGCGGTTGCCGACCGGATGTTCTGCAGGTCGGTGGCGGTGTAGTAGGTGTCACCTTGGTCGACCCAGAAGAGGAACTCGTAGCTGCGGGTCTCGTAGAGGGTGAGGGTGACGGTGCGCGGCTCGTCGGCGGACAGGGGTTCGCCTTCGTCGCTGTGGCAGGAGGCCAGCAGGGCAATGCAGCCTATCAGAAGGCTTACAAGGTTAATCTTCCCTAAAATGGGGGGTAATTCTTAATAAACGTTTCATGCCTGTATGTATTAATGATTAATAAATGACTGAGCCTTAAAGGTAGGCGGTTTTCTTGACATGCGCAAGGGGTGGGGGGATATTTTTTCTCTTATCGGGTGGTTTGGGCTTGTATTACCTCTAAGCAGATGGCATCCTGCAACGCCCGTGCCGCCCGTTCCGAAAGCGCATTCTGCACCATAATGGCAAACGCCACCCAATGCCCCGACTTCGTCTGCAAGTAACCCGCCAGGCAGTTGACGCCGGTGTACGAGCCCGTCTTGGCATGCACACGCTTGAAGCCCGGCGTGCCGTAGCCCATACGGTACTTCAGCGTGCCGTCCACACCGCTGACGGGCAGAGCACGATAGAGGGGAGCGAAGAGCTCGGTGCGTGCATAGGCGTACTTCAGCACGGCCACCAGCAGTTCGGGCGACAGATAGTCGTAGTGAGAGAGGCCGCAACCGTCGGCCAGGCTATAGCGTTTGGGGTTCAGTCCGGCTTGACGGATGAGCTTGCGCATCACGTCCAGCCCGTCATCGGCGGATACTTTCTTCTTGTGCGTGGCTTGCGCCCCGGTGCGGCAGAGCACGGCTTCGGCATTCAGGTTGTCGCTCTCTTTCAGCATCTCGTCCAACACGGCTTGGAAAGATGTTTCGTAGACGGCCAACTCCACCACCGCACTGTCCGGCAACTGCCCGAATCGATAGGCGGCACGGATGCCCTCGCGTGTGCTGTCCGTCACAGCCGTGCAGCGGATACCCGCCCGCATCAGTTTCTCGGTGAGCACGTGCAGGAAGAAACTACCGGAGTCGAACAGGCTCATCTCCCTACCCTCGCTGCGGCTTACGTTGCCCGTCAGGGTGATGACGTTGCTGTGGTGCATCCAGTCGCGGCTCACCTTCAGCGGTCCTGCCCCGGAAGAGCGGCTGCGCGTGCGGTTATCCAATAGGTAATAGGTAGAAGCCGGATAGCCCCGCACGAAAGCCGGAAAGCCCGCTTCGTCCGGACGGATGGCTATCTGTAGCGCGCCTTTGTTCAGCATCAGGGGAGACATATAGGGTTGATAAGCCGCCGGGGCGTCGTCCCACAGCCAGCCCGTTCCCCAGTAGAGCGAGTCTTTCAGCGAGACGTCGCCCACGATGTCGCCATCCACCACACGGACACCCCGCTCTTTCAGACCGGCCACTAGTTGCTCCATGGCGTCCTCATCAAACTCCGGGTCCATGTCGCCCACGGCATATAGGTTGCCTTTCAGTGTGTCGCCTTGCTGCGTGCCGTCCGTGCAGAGCCGGGTGCGGAAAGGCCGGTTGGCATCCGGCGTGGCCAGTGCCGTAATGGCGGTCATCAGCTTCATGGTCGAAGCAGGACGTGACAACTTGTCCGCCCGATACTCGTAGAGCGTACGTCCCCGACTGAGGTCGTAGATGCAGACACCCGTTTCCGCTCCGCGCGGCATCTCATGCGCCAGCAGGGTGTCTATGCGTGCCTTCAGCAGGCTGTCGGGGTTGGCGGCAAAGAGATTCGTGAAAGCGGTAATACAGAGAAAGACAAACGCCACACCCCGCCAGCTGCCCGTCCGTTTCCAATCCGGCAAATGATACATCGTGTAAATAATAAATGGTAAATAGTAAATGGTCAAAGTGCTTCGCGGAATATCTCGCCTACCGTAGGATGCGGGAAAACAATTCGTTTCCATTCCTCCGCCTTCAGCCTCAGGTCGATGGCCATGGCGGCAAGGGTAATGATTTCCGAAGCGGGATTGCCCAGCACATGTGCGCCCAGTATCGTATCATCCTCGCCAAGGAGCAGCTTGCACAAGCCGTTCACTCCTTCATTCTCCGCCACGAAACGTCCGCTGTAGGCCATGGGAAGTCTGACCGCCCGATAGGCAATGCCTTTCCGCTTCAGCGACTCTTCCGTCTCGCCTACGCCCGCCACTTCGGGATTGGTGTACACCACGCTGGGAATGGCCCGGTAGCTCATCGTGTCCGCAAGCCCTCGGATGTCGTTCACCGCCACTTCGGCCTCACGCACGGCGGTATGCGCCAACAGAGAACAGCCCGTCAGGTCACCGCATACATACACACCGGGAACCGAGGTACGCATGTGTTCATCCACTTCAATACGTCCCCGCTCCGTAGTTTGCAGGTTCAAGTTCTCCAGACCGAATCCCCTGACCACGGGCCGGCGTCCCACGCTCATCAGCAGACGGTCGGCGGTTATCGTACCTGCACCCTCGGCATCTTCATAAGCCACCTGCACCTGCGGAGTATCTTCTTCCGTCGTCACGTTACGCAAGGCAGTCACTTTGGCACCCAGCTTGAACGTCACACCCCGCTTGGCATATTCGGCACGGAGCAAAGCGGAAATCTCACGATCCATGCCTCCCAGAATCTCGTCCATCATCTCTACAACAGTCACCTGCGTGCCCAGACTGTTGAAGAACGAAGCGAACTCCATACCGATGACTCCTCCGCCGATGATGACCAAATGTTCAGGCAGCTCCTTGCACTCCAAGGCGTCGCGATGTGTCCAATAAGGCACGATGTCCGTACCCGCAATGGGTGGAATGAACGTCTCCGAACCGGTGCAGAGCAGCAGGTTGTCGCATTCGTACACCTCCTCGCCGCAGCGCACGTGATTCTTGTCTTCTATTGTAGCCGTGCCCGTTACCAGTTTCACGCCCGCCGCCGTCAGCTTGGCTTTGACGCCCAGCACCAGCTTGCGCACCACCTTCTGCTTGCGGGCGATGATTTTGGGCAGGTCGGGTGTGACGCCTCCTTCTACCTTGACGGCATATTTCGCAGCATGCCGGGCGTTGTCCAACGTCTTGGCCGAATATAATAAAGTTTTGGTAGGAATGCATCCCTCGTTCAGGCAAACACCTCCTACACTATTCTTCTCAAACAATACGACACTAAGGCCTGCCTTTCCGGCAGCTTCGGCGGCCGTATAGCCCGCAGGGCCTCCACCGATAATGGCTACTTGATAAGTATTTTGCATAACTATATCGTTTTTAAAGTGAATCTGCGCAAATATACGGAAAGTTTTTATGAAAGCGTGCTCACACGTATTTTAATAGTTCAGTATCCGTGTCTTTTGGTTGATGCTTACCTCTATTTGCCGACTGTCCGTGAAGCGAGCTTCTATTTGTGGAGCTTGGTCGGGTGAAAGGTAGGGACAGATGACCGTGATGTAGCGTATCGTTTCCGTCGGGGCTTTGGGCGTGTTCAGTGATATAGCGGTGCGGGGCGTCCGTTGGCGATAGGCGGTGGAGTACCAGCCTTCTTCTTCTTTCAGCGAGGTTCCTTCGGGAGCAAAGCATTGGAGTTTGACTTGTACCTCATCTTCGAAGGCTGAAGACAGTGCGAAAGTTTGTGGGTTAATGTCTACTTTCCCGTCACACAGCTGATAGTTCAGGTTGACAGTACCGGTAGCAGGGCCTGTGGCTTCATCCACAATCACGAAGTACGTCTCGTCCACAAAGTAGAAGGTGCGGCGATGGGTCAGTCCCTTGTAGCTGGGATTCTCGGTGACGAGGCACTGCACGTCGCCCTCCGGTTGCCATTTCTTCGTTTCAGACTGACGGGTCTCCAGATTGCGTCCGTCCAGGGTCAGCGTGTTGTGCGAGGCGGTGCGGCGGAACCAGTTGCGCAGACGGGTTACTTCTTCGTTACCTTCATAAACGTAGGAACCGGAGTCGGGGAAGAGGTTCTTGCCGTGGAACCACAGTTCGAACGTGCCGTTGTCGGGCTGACTGTGCCATTCGCCTTTAGGCCCGGCCTTGATGACCATCACTGTGGCGTCCGTCCCCCAGCCGTTGCGGAAGGCGAAGAAGCCGGAGTCTATGAAGCCTTTCGAGAGGTTGGCAGGTGCCTGTCCTTCCTTGCCTGCCGTGGCGAAGTAGCGTATCTGCCCGTTGTCGGGGAACAGCTTCAGCCAGTCCCGGTAGTAGCCTTGCTCCACCCGGGGGTTGCCTCGCTTGGCGTCGCTGAAGCAGGGGTTGGTGTAGTCGGGGTAGCAGAGGTTCATGTAGAACACAATCATCCGCTCGATGGTCTCGGCATAGCTGGGCGGGAACTCGCTGCGGAAACCGTTGACGTCCGCCATGCGCAGCGCCTTGCAGAAGATGTTGATGCACGCCGGATGGTAGTGCAGGTCCAGTTCGTACTGTCCGCCGTCGGCGTAGACCTGCTTCTTGATTTCGCGGTTCAGGATGTCGATGCCGCTCTTGCGCCAGGCGGGCGCGTCCTTGAACTCGGGGAAGAAAGCGCCGGCGTACAGCACCCGTTGCGCCTCGAACAGCAGGTGGTTGCCCTCGGCGGAATAGTTGCGCAGGATGTGGACGGCGTGGCGGTGGTAGTTCACCAGGAACTCGGTGAGGAACTCCGGTGTGAAGGACGGTGAGGGCAGGAACAGTACCAGCTGGTTAATCTGGTCCTGCAAGCGGTGGCTCGCCTCCAGCGGACGCCAGGCGAAGCGCACGTTCTCGGCCTCGCCCGTGGCTTCGTCCTGCATCTCATACAGCTGCTTCGGAATCTCCACCAGCGGGTTCTTCTTCACCCAGTCGCTGTATTGCAGCACCCATTCGCGGGCGTAGCGTTCGTCGCCCGTCAGGCGGTAAGCCTTGCCCATGGGCGTGAACCACTTGTGGCGGTGCAGCTGCCAGCGCAGTTCGTTGTCCTCGACGGGCCAGTAGCGCCAGTTGATGTCCTTGCCGTAGTTGAAGGAAGGCTGATAGCCGTCGTGCACGTAGAAGGTGTGCTCCAGTGCGTCGTCGGCCCATTGGCGCTCGCGCTTGCTCAGGGTGAGATGGGTGGTGTCGAGGTCCGGGGTGGATACGCCGGTGCGGTGGCGGTAGTAGGCCAGCAGTTCGGCGGCGGCCCGGTCGTCGTCGCCTTGACTGTGTGCGCTCTTCACCTTCTCCAGTCCGGGATAGTCCAGGTTCAATAAGTCGAAGACGCTTCGGTCGAGCGTCTGTGCCTGCGTCGTGCTCAGCCACAGGCAGCATAGTATCAAGCTGATGGTTCTCATGGGTGATTGTAATTGTAGGTTAATATCCGGGGTTGTTCTGTCCTTCCAGTTTTGGATTGCTCTGCATCTCTACCAGCGGGATGGGCAGAAGCTCGTTCTTCCCGTCGGTGAAGTTCTGGTAGGCGGGATAGGCGGCGTTGCTGCCTTGATTGACGGAACTCCGTTCGCCGAACAGGCGCAGGGCATCGCCGAGGATACCCCAACGGATGAGGTCGAACTTGCGCTGTCCCTCGAAGGAAAGCTCGAAGCCGCGTTCCCAGTAGAGGGCGGTGCGGAAGCGTCCCTGCTCATCGCCGTCATCTATGTAGGGCAGGTCGTACACGGTGGGAGCCTTCAGTAATGTCTGGTAGTTGGCCGAAGTGATGGGCGTGGCTCCGGCACGGCTCCGAACACTGTTGAGCAGCGTCCAGGCTTCGGAAGTATTACCGGTTTCGTTGTAGGCTTCGGCGGCCATCAGCACTACGTCGGCATAGCGTAGCACGCAGTAGTTCACATCGCCGTAGTTCATATTCTTGTTGCGGGTTTCGGCAGTCATCCATTCGCGACGCCATTTGCCCGGATACCACGAACCGGCGTTGCGTTCCTGACGGACGTGCTGTTTGTTGGTCGCGTCCCACGTAAAGCGGTAGGTGCAGATGCTGACATCACGGCGGACAGAGTCATTCTCCTCAAAGAAGTCACGCCATTCGGGTACGGTGATGAAGAAGCCATTGGCACGTCCCATGTAGTTGTTCGCCTCGGAAGAGGAGATTCCCGTAGGTTCGGCCACTTGCGGTCCGTTATAGATGCCCCAACAACCTCCGTTGCGGCTATCCTGTTGCTGGAAGAAGGCTATTTCGAAGATGCTTTCCTGTGAGTCGAGCACGTCTTCGGAGAAGTTGCGGAAGAGTTGTTCATACCCGCCGCTGTAGAAATCGTGATACCCGTTGGCGCGGAAAGCTTCCCATTCTTCAATGACAGCGTTGAAGTAGGTGGAACGGGTCGTGTCATCGGGACGAGTCAACTGTCCGTCCATCTGCAGGCTGTAGCCCGCCCGTTGCAGGTAGACACGCATCAGCAGAGCACGAGCGGCTCCCTGGGTGACCCGTTCGGGTGAGGAAGCTGCTGTCGCCCATTCGGTATGCTCCTTGGCGTAAGTCAGGTCTTCGATGATCTGGTCGTATATTTCTTCCCGGTCTACCCGTGCACCGAACGCTTCCTCGTAATTAGACGTGTAACTGGTCTTGAACGGCACATCGCCCCAATATCTTACAAGGTCAAAAGCTAGGAAGGCACGTAAGAAGCGTGCTTCGGCCTCCAGCATGTGCAGGTTTTCGTTGTCGGCGTATCCGTCCATATTCTGAATGCCGTCTATGGCCATGTTGGCACGGTCGATGCCTTGGTATTTCAACTGCCAGAGCATTTCCACCCATTCATTGGTAGAATTGACACGGTAATGCACCATGTCGTGAATGGTGTTGTCCGAATGAGTACGGGCGGTATAGTAGGTATCGTCCGATGCGTGGGCAGCCATTTCGTACCAACCATAATGGCGATAATCGGATATTGAGTTATAGATGCCCATGATAGCCATTTCGGCATTGGCTTCCGAGTCAAAGAAGGTGTCTTTGTCGTAGCTCGAATTGGGTTCCTCGGTCAGGAGGTCTTCACAGGAAGTCGTTGCAGTGGTCAGTGACAACGCGAAGAATGTATAGAGTAAGAAATGTTTTTTCATTGGTTGTAGTATATATATATAATATGGTATAGGAAATATTAGAACGCCGCATTGATACCGAAGATGAACGAACGGCTGCGCGGATAGGCACCAAAGTCCACACCCGGTGTCAACGGACTACGCATGTTGGACACTTCGGGGTCGAAGCCCGTATAGGGTGTCCAGGTCAACAGGTTATAGCCCGTGGCGTAGATACGCAGTTTGCTCAGTCCTATTTTGGCAATCAGCTGTTTGGGGAAGGTATAACCCAGCGTGACATTGGTCAGCTTCAGATAGGAAGCGTCCTCCACACCCCACGAATGGATGTATTTGTCGCCTTCCTCGTTGTCGCGGTAGGAAGCGATGGTCTTGCCGGCGTTCAGGGCAGCCAGTTCAGTCGGGTCGGTCACCAGTTCTCCCCGGTCGTTGACGGTTATCCAACGGTTGCTGCTGTTCATCACCTCCAGGCTGTTATAGTTCTCACGGCCTACTTTGGTCGTAACCAGCTTCGTGGCATTCAATACTTCGTTGCCATAACTGTACGTCAAGAAGATGCTCAGGTCGAAATTCTTGTAGCTGAATGTGTTGTTGATACCGCCGTAGAAAGTCGGAGTAGCATTGCCTATCACGGTTTTATCGTCCTCATCAATAGAGCCGTCCTTGTCCAGGTCCTTGAACTTCCAGTCACCGGGCTGTACATCGTTCCGGCTGGCAGCCACACCCGGTTTTAAGGTGTAAGTCTGTGTAGAGGCATCGTAGGTGAAGTCGTCTACCTGATACAGTCCTTCGGTGACGTAACCATAGAATTGTCCCAAAGGTTCGTCCACGGCAATGCGGTGGGTACTCTGATTATAACCAAATTGAGCTTCATAGAGCTGCACCTCTTCACCGGTCAAGGCCTCTACTTTATTCTTGTAGTGCGAGAAGGTGACGGACGTGTTCCAGTTGAAGTCTTTCGTAGCGATATTCACCGTGTTAATCGTCAAGTCTACACCTACGTTCTTCGTCTCGCCGGCATTGACCATCATGGTGGTGTAGCCCGATGAGTAGGGCAACTGGGCACTCAGCAACAAGTCGCTGCTTCGGTTGATGAAGAACTCCGGAGAGATGGTGATGCGCTGCTCCAGAAAGCCGAAGTCCAGACCGAGGTTAAAAGTCTTGTTGGCTTCCCACTTCAGGTCTTCATTAGGAATCTGGTCGGAAGCATAACCGGGTACTAATTGTCCGCCCATGGCTGTGTTGAGCGAACTGAGCAATGCCAGGCTGTTGTAACTGCCGATGCGGTTGTTACCTGCCAGACCGTAACCGATACGGAACTTCAGATCGGAGAACACGTTGAGGTTCTTGATGAATTCCTCTTCGCTCAGCCGCCAGGCAGCAGATACAGCGGGGAAGTAGCCCCACTTGTTGTCCTTGCTGAACTTGGACGAACCGTCGGCACGCATCGTCGCGCTGAACAGGTACTTGCTATTGAAATCGTAATTGACACGAGCGAAGAAAGATAAAAGGTTATCGTCATCGTTCACATAGCTCTGCGCATTGGTAGGAGTTCCTGCTCCCATGTCATCCAGTTGGAAGTTATCGTTGGGCAGGTCGCCTACACCGGTCAGCACGTAGCGTTCCCAGCGGTGTACATACTCCTGGCCCAACTGGACAGTCAGGCGATGTTTCTTTTGGAGTGTCTTGTCGAAGGTAAAGACATTGGAGGTGGAGAAACTGCCGTCTTCCGTGTTGCGGATGCTGCCGTAGATACCGTTGCGACGTCCCATGATAGACTGGTCACCATAGAAGATTTCACGGTGTTGCGTACGGTAGCGCATACCGGTCGTGTTGCGGAAGGTGAAACCTTTGAAGAAGGTATAAGTGAAGCCTCCATTGGCTTGCAGGGTACGTATCTCACGGTCATCTTTCTCTTCGGCGGCGTTGATGAGCGGGTTCTGCATCACATTGCCTTCTTCATCGGCCAGCAACGGGTCTTCCCCTTCCAGCAATTCACTGTCGCTGCCCTGGATGCCGATGGTGGGACGGTATTGCAGGATTTGCGCCATCTTGTTGAAACGGGCGTCGGTGCTGCTTCCGTTCTCGGTGGTACCGTTACCGGCCACACCTGCTCCGTAGATGCTACGGTAGTCGAACTGGAAACGTCCGTTCACACGCAACCTGTCGTTAACTTTACCGTCCACGTTCAGCGAGAGGTTATGACGCGAACTACCACTGTATATCATGGCTCCTTCATCTTTATTATAACTGTAAGCCATACCATATTTAATACGGTCGCTTCCACCGTTCACCCCTACGCGGTAGTTTTGAGTCACGGTGGTACGTCCCATGGTCAGGTCCAACCAATCCAGTCCGCGGTCGGCATAGTTCTCGCCTATCTCCAGGAAGCTGCCGTAACGGTTCTGCCAGGCAGCCATGGATGCGGCCGGGTCGGTGGCACGTCCCAGGGTACGTTCATAGTCGGCCAATACAAATTCTTCCGTGCTAAGTACATTCAGGCGGTTGGCCAGCTTGCGAACGCCTACATAAGCGTCAAAAGTGACAGTAGCCTTGCCTCCGTCATCCTTGCCACTTTTGGTGGTAATCAAGACTACACCGTTGGCACCGCGTGCTCCATAGATAGCCGTGGCGGAAGCATCCTTCAATACGTCGATACTGGCAATGTCAGCCGGATCGAGGCTGGACATGCCATCCTCCGTCGGGAAACCATCGATGACGTAAAGCGGTTCGTTACTTTGGGTAATGGAGATACCGCCACGTACGCGGATGGATGATTCCGCACCCGGTTGTCCGTCGGTCTGTACCACCTGCACACCTGCCATACGTCCGGCAATGGCTTGCGATACATCGGATACCGGTGTCTGCGTCAGGTCCTCACTCTTGACGGAGGCTACCGAACCGGTCAGGTCCTTGCGTTTCATGGTGGCATATCCCACTACGACCACTTCCTCCAGCAATTGGTTGTCCGCCTGCATGGTGACATCTATCTGCTTCCGCCCCTTCACCGGCACCTCGATGGTCTTTAAGCCAATGAATGAGAATACCAATACATCTTTCGAGGCATCGTTTACTTGCAGTTTGTACTGGCCATTAATGTCCGTAATGGTACCCGTCCCCGTACCTTTCAGGGAGACGTTACCGCCGATGACTTCCAAGCCTTCGTTGTCTATCACCTTGCCGGTGACGGTAAGTTGCTGCGCACGGACGCCGGCGGCTATGCCGGTTATCAGCAGCAGTGCGATTATCAGTCTGTTTTTCATCTTATGGTGTATTTTATTATCATTCATCATTGTACATTCCTTGTTGAGATGACTTCTTGGTCGTTCATCTCCTGAAGCTGATACGTGCCGTCCACCTCATCGTACAACGTGGAAGCTTCGCCGGCATATCGGAAGGTGACTTCCTCCGTGCGGTGCGTCACGTTCAGCAGGGGCGTGAGGGCGGCGTCCAGCTCGGCTTCTATCGTCCAGTCGCCTATCGTGAAGGTGTTGCCCGTGCGGCGGATGACCTGCGGACTGTCTTCCTCGCTGTCGCCTACCTGAATGATGGACAGGTAGCGCGTGGAGGCGGTGCCATCGGTGCAGGCGGTCAGGTGCCATTGGTTGGGATACTCGGGTCCGGTCGTGGCGGGCGGCACAACGAATTGGTCGGTCTGCGACAGGCTGTAGTCGTCATCGCTGAACAGTTGCGCCACGGCAAAGAAGCCGCCTTCCGTGTCACTGGTACTCAACGTCCGGTCACTCTCCTCGATGCGAAACTCTGTGGGGCTGTGCAGCAACCAGTCCCAGCGGACGGGTTCGGAGGCCTCCAGTTCGTCGTAGATGACCACCGTGCGCGGATGAAGCATCAGCACATGGCGGCGGTATTTCGTGAGAGGCGTCTCGCCGAAACCGTTCTCCGGTGTCTGTTCGATGCCTGCTTGGGCAAAATAGCTAATCCACATGGGGTCTTCACTGATGCCGCTATACGCATTCGAGGCGTCGCCCAAGGCATAGCTGATGTGACTGCCGCCAAGGGCACGGGCGATGTAGCCGTAGCCCTTGGTGGAATAAGGCTGACCGATACCGTTCACCAAGATCGTATTGTGAGCGCGGCTGTGGCGGTAGGACATCAGATTGTGGGCATCGGCAAAGGCTTGGTAGTAGCCGGTGCTGCGGTACACATCGTGCCCTTTGAACAGGAGGTTGAAAGCGTTCTGGCTGGCCGTGGTATGGCTGCCCGAACCGAACGTACTGCTGCGGAACTCGAGGGCAAGGTCATTATCCGTGTCGCCCAAGTGGCTGTGCATGGACACTTCGCCCGTGTCGTGATGCCACACCATCTTGGCCGTGCTTTCGGGCAGGGAGGTTTCGTAAGTGCGGGTAGAACACATGCGGTAGAGACGCAACTCGTAATCGCTCTGCACCAGCGAGGAACACTGTCCGGCGTACCATCCGGCGTAACTGTCGCTTATTTCCCGTGCCAGATAGTCGGCAAAGGCAGCAGTCAGACGGTTGGGTTCATCGCCGCTTTCGCTGGAGTCGCCGAAGCCGGCGCTTTTCGACTCAGGCGGATTGGTATAGGTCAGAGCGCGTCCGGCATTGCGGTACCACGGATGTTGCAGGAAGTCGAACCGGGCTACGTAGGAGAAGAGCAGCGGCATGTAGGCCAGTGTCTTGACGTTGGCAGGGAAGTAGCCCGTACCGTTGTGCCACAGGCCGTCGCGGTTGAAGCCGCCGGCAGGGGCGCGGGCTGTCCACAGTTCGTAGTAATATTCCAGGATGGGAAGTATCTCGTCGGCATAAGCCGTTTTGTCGTAGAGCAGGAAGGCGGCTTGCGTCAGGATGCGCATATTCTGCTGCCAGAAGTGATTGTCGAAGATGTGGTTCTCCTGGTAGCCACAGTTCTCGTTGTAGTAATAGCGGGCGGTGCGCATCATCAATGTCTCGGCGGCGGTGCGCTGGTCGGCGGTGAGGCGGTCATACAGCAGGTCGTAGGGGGCGGCGTGACACAAGGTGATGTTGCTGGCCGTGAAGTTGTCGAGGAAGAGTTGCGCGTCCGTGGGCGGCGTGGCGGACATGGCGTCCAGCATTTCTTCCAGTTTGTCGGCATACCGTCCGTCTTGCGTCAGGTAGTAGGCATGGTAGAGCCACGTGGCTTGTTGGCGCAGGGTCTCGGCGTTGGCGTATAGATCCATCGTGGTATAGTCGGTTTGCAGGGCGGTGGCGGCACGGGCGGTCAGTTGGCGGTACTCGGCGTGCGAAGCGACGTTCTCCCTGGCCTGGTTGATGGTGGGATTGAGAAAACAGTAGAGGCGCGGATGAATGCGGGGAGCGTTACTGAGGAAATCGCTGAAGGGCGGGGTGACGAACACAGGCGTTTCGGCCTTCACCTCGAAGCGGTACGTCTCGCTCCAGTCGCCGGGATTGGAACCGTCGGCGGCGGTCGAACGGAAACGCCAGTACCAGGTGCCGGCATCGAGGGCATGGTGCAGGTTGTAGAAACATCCCGCCTGCGGCTCGCTGATTTCGGTATCGGCTTCGGCAAAGTCCGCATCGGTCGAGAGCGCGAACTGCAACCGCTCGCCTGTCTTCATCGCTTCGGGGACGATGAACGGCGCGGGGTTCACCATCAGTTCGTTGGTCTCCTTGGGGTAGGGCATGGTGCGGATTTTGTCCTGGTAAGCGTCGGGCGCTTCGGCGGATTCTTCGGGCAGTCCGGGCTCCATGGCCGGCTCATCGTCCGAGCAGGCGTGCAGGGCGGTCAGCAGTCCGAAGGTCAGTATCCATCCCCATAGGCGGGGTTGCCAAGTGTTTCGTTTCATTGTATATATTTTTTGGAAGGTTATTGAAACCTTTTTGGGTTGAAGTTGTATGGCTGTGTTTAATATTTTAAATATCTTCCCCAGGGTTCTCTGATCTCCTTCCAGAATGGCTTCTGAAGGGGGGACTGGAAGGTTACTAACATTCGGGTCTAAGGTTACTAACATTCCCCCTCTATGTTACTAACATTCGGCCCTTAGGGTAGTAACACTCTTTGGGGTAGATGATTCATGCTCGTTTGGTTTGTAATTTTATTTGTTCTGTATGGGTTTGCTTAGCGTGATAGAAGTCTTTCTATCTGTAATTAATTATCTTTGGTTCTTGCCGGGATTTGATAGGCCCCGAATTTCTGAGATAGAAATTCGGGGTTATTATCAATCAATAGTAGTTCTGCTTTGAGATTAGTCGGCAAAGATGGTTACGAAGCCAAAGATGTATGCAGAGGCTGAATTTGTAATGTTTTGAGCTTTCCCGTAAGTACCGTCTGTTATATTATAAATAATGCCTCGTACCAAATTGTTTTCTACAACGCTGCTGCTTGCTAAGTAATAGTTGCTAGTATGTGTTGCCATCAGATTGGCTTTCAACGTTGCATTGTCTGCACTATAGGCTAATGCATCCTCCAACTGAGTGATGGAAGGGATATACCAGTCACTGAGGTTGGCTCCTGTTAAATCAGTAAGTTCATTGTTATTAAAGAATGCATTGAATGCAGGATAATCACTTGCAGTATGGCTTGACATAGCTGCTTCGATGGCCGATGTAAATTCATAACCGCTATAATCAACAGCAGTAGCAGCCAGTTGAAGGTCTGTATCGTAGGTGTTTCCTAAAGCGGAACGGTCTGCTATTGCTTTGCTCAGTGAAATAGCATAAGCTTTTACTGTCTTACTACCATAGTTGGAATTATCCGTTTTACCTGCCAATGCATATACTACAGCCACAGCAGAAGAAGCGTCAGTTACTTTCTCACCGGCAGCGTTGATGTAGTCACCTACTTTGAGTGCATTGGGATCGGCGGGTTCTTGTGTTTCATCATATTCACTGTCTATCACAATATCTACTTCAATAATGTTATCATCACCAGGTTCGTCGCCTCCACCATCTTCTTTTGGTACAAGATTTAAATGAGTGTTGCTGTCCAAGTTCTTCATTTCATCGGCAGTCAAGCTGAGAGTCTTGCCTGTCTCGTCCGTTGCGCTAGTGAATTTAATAGTTGAGTTCTTTGTAATATTATCTTCAACAAATACATAACAGAAGAATGAGTAGTCTCCGCTTGTCAATGCATCTATAGTCTCTGCTACATTATCTACTGTTGTTGGAGTCAAAGTCACTGCTTCTGCACAAGTTCCATTAGCTACATTGAACGATCTGGCTCCGTTGATATTGGGAGCGATGATGTCCAGACCTTCCAATTTGGGTTCTGTTCTACGGACAGAGATACGGGTCAAGGGACGTTTTAACGTGATTTGGCTTGAAATACCACTGGCGGCTACATTGGCACAGAAAGCATCAAGTGCTTCGTTATTAAATAGTGCTGTTCTTTTGTTCGACTGATATCCTACTGAAGTCAGCTTAGTAGCGTTGTAATATTCAACCTCACTACCGGTTGCTGTATAGTCGCTACCAATCACATAGTCTGCCCAAAACAGATAAGTTGCTACGCCTTCGGGTGCTTCAAATTCGAAGTTAGCTGCGCCGTTGACCACTTCGGCCTTTTCGTTGAAGCCATCAATCAGAGTACCGTCGGCATTTACAGCCTGTGCAATGCATCGCATAACGTGTCCGTCTACGTTCAATGCAGCACGAGTAGCGGGCTGCATGTCCGTTACGTTTACAGTCAGTCTTACAATGTTATCACCATTGTTACCACCATTAGTGGATAAAATCTCTTCTTGGCTGCAAGATGCGAAAAGCATCAAGCATACTGCCAACATTGAATACAATAAATTCTTTTTCATATCACAAATGATTTAAAAGTTAATATTAAGTTGATTTACAATTGTTTTAAATTATAGGTACTTCTATATCTATTTCATCATCATATTCGGAGTCGATACCGATTCCTCCTTCTTCGCCGGGTTCATCACCGCCGCCGGGTTCATCGCCTCCGCCTTGTTCGTCATTGGTGAGGAAACTGTCCCGCAAGATAGTATTTTTCCCACGTTCCAGCGTCACGTTGATGACGGAATTGGCAATGGTCACGCTATTCTCGTCGACGATTTCTACCTCCATGGGTACGGACGTGGTATCACCCGCTTCGACAAACACGTAGTCGAAGCCCATACGGAGCTCTTCGGTGCCTTCATCGGGCAGGCTGATGCGGGTGTTATACTGCATATACATTAGCGAGTGCTTAGGTACATCATCCAGCACGTTGTAGCCCATGGGAGTATAGTCGCTGTACTTCAGGCGGGCGGTAAAGCTGGTGCCGGTCACTTCGCCATCGGCCACGCGCTGCAGGAAGGCGGCCACGTCGGTGGCTATCAGTTCGTAGCGTGCCACGGGACGGGTCAGTTCGATGTCGGCTTCTACGATGGCATCCCAGGTATCGGCATACGAGGTGAGGTCGAGCGTGGTGCGTCCGGCAAACACGTCCTTGTATTCGGTGTTGCCCGTATGCGTGGCGCGGTTAGGAATGACGGGCACGAGGCTCGATGTATTGTAGTGGAGGTCTTCATCGGATGTCTCGGCACTTACATAGTCGCTCCACACGGCCAATTCGTAGTTGCGGGCATGCAACTTCATGCTGACGGGCAGGGTGAGTTGGGTACGGTCGGTCACACTCTCCACGAAGGTTTGGCGTGCCACGGGCTGCCGGTTCAGGTAAGCTTCTACGATGAAACGGCGCAGGTATTGGTCGGTGGCAGTCACTTTCAAGTCGCCTGTTTCTTCTCCCCGGTCGGGCAGGGTGAGGTTGAGCGTGAGGTTGGCGTCAATGGTCACTTCAGTGGGGTCAATGCCCAGTTCACCATCGGCTGTCAGTTCGGGCTCTTCGTGCAGGGTGCAGGAAGCCAACAAGAGAATGGTGAAGATTTGACTAAATGCGAATCGGAATTTATTCATGGCTCTTTCCTCCTAAAATTTATACACTAACGTCACCCCTGCTTTGGTCGGTCCCCAGTAGTTGCGCTTGCGGGTGTCGATTTGTGCGCCGTTCTCTACATTATAATAGGTATTATACTTCATGTTGGCGTAACCCAAGCCGATGGTGAACTCGGCTCCCCAGTGTTCGCCTAAGGGCAGCTTGTAGCCGTAGCTCAGTCCGGCTCCCAACAGCGGGCGTCCGGTGTCCTGATAACGGGTATCGTCCCACTTCAAGTTGAACCAGGCGGCATGGGCGTGCAGACCGAAGAAGTGTCCGCGTCCCGTTTCGCTGCCCATCCACCAACGCAGTTCGGGCTGCAGGGCAACGGTGCGCACGGCATGTTCACGCTGTGCGTCCCACAGGCTCCATAGTACGGGGATGTCTACTGTCATGCGCGGATGTACCTGTACTTCGTAGTCGAGGTTGAGCACGGCAACGGCATCGTAGGCGATGTTGGTTTTCAGTGCCATGTAGCGGTCGGTCATGGTTCGTTCGGCCTTGGGGGCTTTCGCTTTCTTCTCTCGTTTTTCGGATACGCGCGCTTCTTCCCTGGCGGCGGGCTTGTCGCTCTTCTTTTCGGTATTTTTCTTGCCCGAAGTGAAAACAGCGGTCTCTTCCGGTGCGGCTGAGGTCTGGATGCGCGGCTTGGTTACCGACTGTGCCGCGGCCAGTGCGGGTAATGCCGCAAGGGCACCTATCAGCACGATTCTGTTCAGTCTCATATCTTTGTTTATTAACTTATTAATACTTAAAACTCTAAATCTCCAGTTCGGG
This sequence comes from uncultured Bacteroides sp., assembly GCA_944322355.1. GTDB lineage: Bacteria > Bacteroidota > Bacteroidia > Bacteroidales > Bacteroidaceae > Bacteroides. Next base: position 41,668 of record CALUOT010000009.1, read on the forward strand.
CAACACATCGCGCATGGTGGTGACGTAGCCGTTCTCGTTGATAATGGTCTCTTGTCCCTTGTAGGTGATGTTAACATCATCCTTAGTACTGCGGATGAAGAACGAGGGGCCTCCTTCGGCCTTCAAGTTGACGCTGATAAGCCATCCGCCTGCCTTGATGCGTCCGTCCGACAGGATTTCGGGGTCTTTGGACGGATACTTCAGAGCGTGGGTGTTGATGATGGTGGCAAAGCGGTACACCGTGGCTTTCTCAGACTTGGCGGTGAAGTGCCAGTGGTTGGGGTACTTCTTGAAGTTGCCTTTGTCATCGGCACGCAGCCAGTTGACGGGCGGCACGAAGAATTGGCTCGTGGTGTCGCACTGCAACGTTCCGGTGCTGAAGATGTAAGCGTCCGAGGCTCCTCCGCGTCCGGACAGTCCCTGCACATGTACGAAACGGCTGTTCTTAGTATCTACGGTCATGGGCTGTGCGGTGGTATGCAGCATGAAAGTATAGTCGGTAGGCTCGGAAGCCTCCAGCTCATCGTAGATAAAGATGTATCCCGTCTTGCCGAGATTGACGATGTGGCGGCGGAATTTGGTCAGGGGCACATCGTCCCAACCGTTCTCCGGTGTATAGGCCACTTCGGACTGCTCTCCACGCTTCAGCCACAAGGGGGAGATGACCTTGCCGTAAGCGTTGGAAGCATCACCCAGTACATAACCAATCTTTTCGCTGACGTAGTAACGGGGTATCCAGCCATAGCCTTCGGTACCGATACGCTGACCCATACCGTTTACCAAGATGGTATTGTGAGCGCGGGTGGCGCGGTGGCAGAGCATGCTGTGTATATCGGTAAACTCGATGTGGTGGCCGCTGCTGTAGAAAATGGGTTTGCCTCCATAAAAGGTATTGAATGCGTTCTGATTGGCCAAGGCATGTGATGTCGAGCCGTAGGGACTGCTGCGGAAGCTCCACATGGCGTTGCCGCCCACACGGTCCCAATTGGTTTGGAAGGAAGCCAGTCCGGTTTCGGGAAATACCCATCCGGCGGGCAAGTCGGTCAAGCCCGGGCCTTCGGGCAGCTGCTTGTCACATTGCAGGCGGAACCATGCCAGGTCACCCGGCTTGTTCAGCAAGGCTTTCTTCATGTATTCAGGTTCCACTTTGAGGGTGCGGCGCACGAAGTCGGCGGCATACGTATTGCCTAAGAGTTTAGCCAGTGCATCTAAGTAGCCGATACGGATGCTGTTGGGGCGACCCACATTCTGGTGCGAACTGCCGTTACCGCCCGACTTGGAGAATGGAGGTTGTTGGAAGATGGTGTACATCACGTTGTTCTCATACCAAGGGTCGGAAAAGAAGTCGAAGCCCGAAAGGCGGCTATAGAAATAAGGGACCTCTATCAAGGTACGGGTATTGACCGTGAAGTAAGAGTCGCCGTTGTGCCAACCACCATCCTTGTTCAGACCGGGGAAGCGCGCTAACCACACGTTGTAGCAGTAGTCTGTCCACGTATTGGCCTCGGACAGTTCACCATACGTGCTGAAAGCCGCCATCGTAAGGATGCGCAGAGTCATCTGCCAGATGTGATTTTCGGCAATGTGGTTCTCCAGATAATTGTTGAAGTGGTCGTACATGGACGTTCCTTTCTCTTTGATGGCTTCCAACAGTTGCTTTTTCTGTGCATCGGTCAGCAAGTCGTAGAAAGAGTCATAGGCCATGGAGCAGAGTGAAAGCAGGGCGGAAGCGTTGAAATCGCCTTTCACGTTGGAATTCTTGTCCCAATCCATCATGATGAATACACGCTTGATGGCTTCATCGGCATACTTGCGGTCTTTGGTCAGCAGATAGGAACGTATCAGGGCTTCGGTGTTCCCCTCTTCGGCATCGATGATGCGGCGACTCTCGCGGGTGAGGTACGAGTTGCGCTGCATTTCGTTCGTCAGGTTCTTGAGTTGACTGGTGTTGATGTCCTCTACGGTCTTCATGGGTGTTTGCAGCACCTTTTGAGCCGCGTCGAGGTACCATTGACGCTCCACTTTGGATTGCGTTTGGGCGATGAACTTATCCCAATTCTCTTTTTGTACCCATATGCGGGGGTGAGACTGCGGCACTTTCGCTATCAATTCATTATAAGAAGGCGGACAGAATTTGTGCTTGTTGTCGCCCACAGTAACTTGCAGCACTTCGCTCCATTGGGTTTGCCCGTCTTTCACATAACCGTATTGCCAATACCAAGTGCCGGGTGTCAGCGGAGTTTCCGGGTTGTAGAAAGGCCAGCGGGTGTCGGCTTCCACCAATCCTTTTTTCAGTTCGGGGTCTTGGGCATACCTTATTTTATAGGCTAATTTACTTTTGTCAATCTTCTTAGCCAAGTGCTCGAATCCGTCCATCGGCGCGCCATCGGATTGCGCTTCTGTGGGCAGCGGCCACTGGAAAGAAATGAAACGATCGTCTACAGTCTCCTTGTCTAAAGGGGAAGGCGTGGCACGGCTTTCGTGCATCAAGGTTTTTTCGGTCAACTTGATGTTCGCTTGGGCGAAAGCTCCCAACGACAACGCGCTCCATAGTAACGTTAAATAAAGAGTCTTTTTCATGGGTGTTTATCACTAATTTTGTTTGATTTTTCCTGCCACAAAAGTACGTATTGTTTCGGAGACGGGCTTTTGCGCATGTTCATTTTTCGTTTGATTACCTTCAAATGGGCTTTAATTTTGTTCAGCGTACTTTTAAATTTGTTCAAAACACTTGTTTTCAGTCCCTTGGAAGATACTTCTCCTTGTATTGGGTAGACGAAGAAGGATGTTGTTCCATCCATTCTCTCAACAGGGTACGGTGTTTCCGGAGGATGTCTTTGTACTTCTTTTTGATGGCTAAGTTGCACATTTCCCCACGATCTGTCCGCATGTCGTAAAGCTGTTCGCGGTTCTTCCCGGTGTCGTATAATACATATTTATAATCGGGCGTGCGAACCATCCATCCGAGGGTGCCGGCCGTTTCGCCAAAGAAGGTTTCGGTCACTACATAGGGACGGTGGGCTTTCGTGGAGTCGCCTTGTTCGACGAGGCTTCGGAAACTGACGCCTTGGCGACCTGCGGGGAGTTTCACCCCTGCCCAGTCGCAAAGACTTGGCATGAGGTCCACCCCGTTGTTGATGAATTGGGGCAAGACTTTACCGGCGTGTTTCCCGCCGGGCAGGCAAACGATGAAGGGCACGTTGATTACTTCTTCATACAAAGCTGTCTTCTGATTCCATTGATGGGCGCCGCATCCGTCACCGTGGTCGCTAGTGAAGATGATGACCGTGTTCTCCCACAGACCTTGCCGGTCCACTTCGTCCAGTATCTTTCCGATTTCCGCATCCACGGCTTCTATCAGCCGATAGTAGGCATTGCGGTAGCGCCGCCAGTCGTCCGGCGTGTAAGTCGTAGTAGGGTAGAGGCGGTGGTTCTGCCGTTTCTCGAAGGCCAAGGCATCGGCATCGTAGGGATTAACTGCAAAGTTGGCAGGCAGGCCGGGACAATCGTCCAAAGCCGGTTCATCGAAAGAAGCGTAGGGCGGATTCTGATGACGGGCATATTCGCAGATGTTATGCGGATTGTCAAAAGAAGCCACCAGGAAGAATGGTTTGTCCGGTTGGCGTTGCAGGAAAGACACACAGGCTTCTGCCAGACCGAAATCGTTGTGCCCATGCAGGTTCTCGAAGCCGTAAGCCTGTTTGTCGGGTAGGGAATTGGTCGGTATGTGCCACTTTCCCGCATAAGCACAGGTATAGCCGCTTTCATCGAGTAGGGTGCCCAACATGGCTGTTTGGAGCGAGTCGGGCAGGGGAGCGCCGTTTTCCTGCATACCTACTTCGGCGGGCGTGTATCCGGTAAACATGGATGCACGCGAGGGGCCACTGAGCGGAAAGCTGCAATAGGCATTTTCAAAGCGGATACCTCGACTGGCCAACTTATCCATGTTCGGGGTATGAATGTCTTCGTTGCCGGCGCAACTCATGGCAGTAGCCGTTTGTTGGTCGGTCATGATGTAGAGGATGTTGGGACGTTCCTGCGCCATCATTGCGGCGGGAGTAGCCAACGCACAGAAAAATAAAGTTTTCTTCATGGCTTTTTCTCATTTAATGTTATGAGGCAAAGGTAAGGAAGATGCTCCGTAGAGGCTGATAAAGGCTTGTTTTTTGTTTTCAATTCTGTTTCTTCTCTTTCAATGGTGTGTAAAATAGTTATAAAATGGTATTGAAGATTGATTGCGGAAGGGTCTGCGCGTGTTGTAGGTTGTTGGACCCTGCTTGGGTCCTTATAGGACCATACCGAGGTCCGCCGCGGACCTTGCTATGGTCCAACGTGGACCAAGCCTTGGTCCATAGCGGACCAGACTTTGAAATTAGCTGGTCCGCTTACTTGTTTGTAAAACAGATACTTACTGGAAAATCTGAATAGTGTATGCTTCTCTCTCCCGGCGTAATGGATAATCGCCCCGAAGTTTCTCGAACTGCTCGGGATGATGGCGCAGGGCTTGGCAATCGCGGCGAGGGTCGTACATTTTCAGGTAGGCTTCCGTTTCGTTGGACGCAAGGATGTGGGGATGTTCGGGTTGGGGAGGGGTGATGTGATAGGAAGCGTCGATATGAAAGAATCGGCATAAGGCATCGAGTGCCATACGGGTGGCGTTGGCCTTTCCGTCGGCCGAATAGCCGGCAATATGGGGAGTGCCGATGAATACTTTCTCCAGTAACTCCCGGTTGATGTCAGGTTCGTTTTCCCATACGTCGATGATGGCATCGGCAATCCGCTTTTCATGCAGGGCTTGCAGCAGGGCTTGTGTATCGATGACTTCTCCGCGGGAGGTGTTCAGGATGAGCGGGTGACGTTTCAGGCCGGCGAAGAATGCCGGGTCGGCCAGATGGAAGGTGGAATACCGCCCGGAGCGTACCAATGGAACGTGAAAGGTGAGAACATCGCAGGTTTCCATCAATTGTTCGATCGGACAAAAACTTGTGTCGCCTTCTTGTTCTTGTCGCGGAGGGTCGTTCAGCAGGACATGCATACCCAATTCCTGTCCTACTTGTGCCACTTTCTTCCCAACATTTCCCACACCTATCACTCCCAACGTCTTGCCTTGTAGGGGAAAAGCTTTCTCCTGCTGGAAGAGTAAAAGGGAGGAATGTACGTATTGGGCTACCGATGAGGCATTACATCCCGGGGCATTTTGCCAAACGATGCCTGCCTGGCGGCAATACTCGGTGTCGATGTGGTCGAATCCGATGGTGGCGGTGGCAATGAAACGTACTCGGCTGCCTTCCAGCAAGGTACGGTCGCAACGGGTACGGGTACGGATAATCAGTGCATCAGCGTCTTTTACAAGTGCCGGAGTGAAATCTTTGCCGGGTGCATAGACTACCTGCGGGGTAATGGAAGCCAAAGCTTCTCTGATATAGGGTATTTTATCGTCGACGATTACTTTCATAACTAAAAAAATCTATCTTTGTAACTGTTAGAGAGCACAAAGATAGATTTTTCTAGCCAAAGTGTGTGATGTTTATAGCTACTAATTTAAAGAGGTTTATACTCCACAAACGCTTCCATGGCTTCGTAGCAAGCTAGTCCAAGTCGGTCGTAAAGGGAAGCTGTGCCTCGATTGCGGTCCTCACTGCGTTGCCAGAACAAGCGTTCGTCATTGCCAAGGAAAGGTGCACTCTCCATTTGGCTTTGATGTTTGAGGATGGAGTTACGTTTGGCACGAAGTTCTTCCGGACTGAGGGGAACAGCCATTTCGATGTTTTCGATTTCCCATTCGGCCCAAGCACCGCGATACATCCAGATGCGGCAATCGTTCAGCCATTCAGCACCGGCATTTTTCTCTTCGTCAATAGCTGCCAGTACGGCATCGGTACATACCCGGTGGGTGCCATGCGGGTCGGCCAAGTCACCTGCCACGTAGATTTGATGCGGCTTTACTTCTTGCAAAAGCTTTTGTACGATTCGTATGTCGTCCTCGCTGATAGGGTTCTTTTCAATGCGGCCTGTTTCATAGAAGGGCAGGTCGAGGAAATGTACATGATCCAAAGAAATCTGATTGTAGGTGCTGGCGGTACGGGCTTCTCCTCGCCGTATCAGGCCTTTAATGGTCAAGATGTCACGTGTGTCTATGTCTCCTTCTTTCTTCTGTAAAAGGAATTGTTTGATGTCGGCATACTTGTTCCGGATGGTTTCGTTCTGATTCTGGTCGAACAGCTGGTTGAAACCGTTAATGAAGTGCATGAAGCGGATGACTTCTTCATCCCCTACGGCAATGTTACCGGAAGTTTCGTAAGCCACATGGACATCGTGTCCTTGTTGTACCAATCGGCGGAGTGTTCCTCCCATGGATATGACATCATCATCGGGGTGTGGCGAGAAGACAATCACCCGTTTGGGGAAGGGGTTTGCTCGTTCGGGGCGATAGGTATCATCGGCATTGGGTTTTCCGCCGGGCCAGCCTGTAATGGTATGTTGCAGGTCGTTGAAAATTTTGATGTTTACATTGTAGGCTGAGCCATAGAGTACCAACAGTTCGCTCAATCCGTTTTCGTTATAGTCTTTGTTGGTCAGCTTCAAGATGGGTTTGCCAGTCAGTTCGCATAGCCAGACGATGGCGCTGCGGATTAGCTTGTCCGTCCACTCGCAACCGGTTACCAGCCACGGACGCCGGATGCGGGTGAGGTGGGAAGCAGCAGGCAAGTCGGTGCATACCGTGGTGTGGGGGTGCATCTGTAGGTAGGAGGCTGGGAGGGTGTCCGATAGTTTATCTTCTACGGTGCGTCGGATGATGTCTGCCTTGTCCTCGCCCCAAGCCAGTATGTACACTCGGCGAGCTTCCATCAGGGTGTTGATGCCCATGGTAACGGCACAGGGGGGCAAGTTGTCAACTCCTAAATTGCGGGCAGCTTCTGCCCGTGAGGTACTGTCGACAAAAGTTAAACGTGTAGTTGAGGCAGCTGTCGAACCCGGTTCGTTCATGGCTATGCTACCTTCTCTTCCGATGCCTGTCAGTACGATGTCGATACCACCATAAGTCTTGATGCGTTGCTCGTAGAGTTGGCAATGCTCGACAACGGTGTCTTGCGGGAGCGTGCCGCTCAAGGTGAAAATGTTCTGTGGGTCGATATCTACTTGACTGATAAAAAGTTCGTTCAGCAACCCGTAACTGCTACTTCCTTGCTCAGCCAAAGGATAGTATTCGTAGAGATTGAAGACAACCAAGTGACGAAAACTAATGCCTTCTTCCCGGTGGCGGCGTACCAATTCAGCATACAGAGGGCGGAGGGTGGCATCTGTGCCTAGTGCCAAGGTGCAGAATTTTCCGTCGTGTTGGCGTTCCTGCATCTTGCGTATGATTTCGTTGGCAATGCATTGCACCCCTTCGTCTACGGTTTCATAAATGTCTGTCGGTATTTTCTCGAAGCGGGTCAATACCGAACGGTCGATGGTATTCTCCGGTTTATAGTATTTGGGGGATACTCTGTTCAATGAAATCTGTGAAGTTAAATGAGTTCTCATAGAGTTTGAATTTTTACAGATTATTTCGTTCGATGTCTTTAAAATATTTATAGGTACTTACTTTCAGTTCGTCTGTGGCAGCTTCGTCGCAAACAATGATTCCCTGGGGGTGCATTTGCAACGCGCTAATGCTCCACATTTGGGTGACACCTCCTTCTACTGCATGTTTCAAGGCACGGGCTTTGTGATGTCCGTTGCACAGAATCAGAACCTCCCGTGCTTCCATGACAGTACCCACGCCTATGGTGAGGGCTGTCTTCGGTACTTGGTTTACATCGTTATTGAAAAAACGGGAGTTGGCCACGATGGTATCGGTGGTGAGTTTTTTTACCCGGGTACGTGATGTCAGTGAGGAACCCGGTTCATTGAAAGCGATATGTCCGTCGGGACCAATTCCGCCTATGAAGAGGTCAATGCCTCCGTAAGAACGGATAGTTTCCTCATAGTCGGCACATTCTTTTTCTACATCGTTGGCATTACCGTTGAGGATATGGATATGTTCGCGTGGTATGTCGATGTGGTTGAAGAAGTTATTGTACATAAAGGAATGGTAGCTTTCCGGATGTGATTCGGGAAGTCCTACATATTCATCCATATTGAATGTCACAACGTGCTGGAATGACACGTGGCCTTGCCGATTCATTTCAATTAAGGCTTGGTACATGCCTAGTGGGGATGAACCGGTGGGCAGTCCCAATACGAAGGGGCGGGTGGCAGTAGGATTGAAACGGACAATACGTTCGGCTACATGGCGGGCCGCCCATGCTGAAAGGGAGTGATAGTCGGGTTCGATAATTAGTCTCATGTTTTTCTGATGATAAAAATTTGAGTATTCGGTTATTTGTTGGCAGTTAAGTTTTGCGAATGCTGTATTCCTCCTTTCTGGATATCCAGATAACGCTTAATGGCTTCCAGGTAATAATAATCCGCATAATTGATCGGCGTATCGATTTCCGAGCCGTGAGGGAGTGAACCCGTGGAGTGTTTCAGCACGAAGCCGGCATTTTCACCTTTTCCTGCTAAATAATCCTTGCTGGAAAGGCTTTGCAGAATTTGACAAGCATAATCTAAGTATTTTTGTCCGTTCGGTACCAATTCACTCAAGTCAATGAATGCCGAAGCAGTGACAGCTGCAGCCGAAGCATCGCGGGGAGTTTCTGGAGTGTTCGGTGCATCGAAATCCCAGTAGGGAATACGGTCTGCGGTCGTATTGCGTTGTATAATCATGTCCGCTACGTGCAGGGCTTGTTGCAGGAAACTACTGTCTTGGCTTTCTTTGTAACAGAGTGTATAGCCATAGACGGCCCAACCTTGTCCTCTTGACCAGGCTGATTCATCGTTTTTCCCTTGGTGAGTCTGCTTGGTTTCTATAGTACCATCGTTGTTGTAGCTTACTACGTGGTAACAAGTGTAATCAGGGCGGAAATGATGTTGCATGGTGGTACGGGCATGTTGGATGGCGGCATCGCTATATTTGGTATCACCGGTCAGTCTACTGGCGTTGAACAGTAGTTCCAAATTCATCATATTGTCTATGATGACTGGGAAATTCCATTCTCCGAAATCCCAAGAACGTATGCAACCGATAGTCGGATTGAAACGTGCATACAGGTTATCGGCTGTCTCCACCAGTACTTTTTTAATGGTATCATTCGGTGCCAACCGGAGTGCATTGCCATAGCTACAATTAATCATGAACCCGATATCGTGTGTACCTTTTAGATAGCGGACAGGATTCAGTTTGTTGGTAAAGAGAATGGCCTGTGCTTTGAGCGAATCATTACCGGTCAGTTCGTAGGCATACCATAAGCTTCCAGGGAAGAAACCGCTGGTCCAGTCGTAAATGTTACACAGACGGAGTTTGCCCAATAGCTGCTCAGGCGGGTTGGCGTGCAAAGAATCTATATTGACTTTATGCTCCAGCTGTTGTTCGAGGAAAGGCAATGTATAGCCCGTCCACGTGGTGCGTGGCAACATCGTAGAGTCTTTCAGTTGCATGGCCGTTTGTTTCAGTTGGTAGGAGGCTACGTCCAATGCGTTTTCTACCCATCCGTCCGAAGGAGCGGATACCGATTGATTACAAGAACACATTCCGATAAGCAAGAATGCTGATGACAGAATAAAAGAATTTGTTTTCATGCTATTACAATTACAATAAGTCAGCTAATCATTTATTTATCGCTGCAAAAGTAATCGTATCCTGACACATCAACTTTCTGCTATGTGGAAAGAACTTTCAAGTTTGTGAGAAGGATTGCATTCCTGTCGAAAAGAGTTTCAATTTTGTTGTATACCCCCGTTTTTAGCATATTCAGAGGGCAGACAGCCCATGTATTTTTTGAAGCTGGTAGCAAAGTAGGAAGGGGTATTGAAACCGACCATCGTACTGATTTCAGCTACATTGTAACGTCCTTCTTTCAAGAGTTTGCAAGCATGGTTGAAACGTATCTTCCGGATGAATTCAGTGGTTGATTCTCCTGTCACTCCTTTCATCTTCAGATGGAGGGACGAACGGCTCATTCCCATCTCTCTTGCGAATTCATCGGCAGAGAAGTCCACCTTATCCAAATGCTTTTCTACCATGTCCACGGCTTTGGTCAGGAATTCTTCGTCCAGCGGATTGAGTGCGATTTTTTCAGGCTCTATCTCCAACGATTTCGAATAATGTTCGATGGCCCGATAATGGGTACGCAGAATATTTTTAATCTTCATGATGACAAAGGACAAGGAGAAAGGTTTGGCTATGTAATCGTCTGCACCTACCTGCAAACCGTCCATCTGGTCTCTTATTTCCGCTTTGGCCGAAAGGATGATAACCGGGATATGGCAAGTTTTCAGATTTTGTTTTATGTTTTTGCATAATTGGATACCATCCATGACAGGCATCATGATATCGGTCAGCACCAAATGGATTTCTTTAGTCTTCAGTATTTCCCATGCTTCTGCTCCGTTTGCCACTTCTTTCACTTGGAAATAAGTACTCAAGCCACGACTCAGGTATTTCCTGATTTCTTCGTTGTCTTCTACAACCAGGATGGTTTCTTGTCTGTGGGGATCGCTTCCCGGTATTTCTTCCTGAGTCGTTTCTTCTGTATCGATGATATACATCTCTTGTCGGTTGGTAGAGTATACCGGGGCATCAGAGTCGGATGGGCCGGAAGCATGTTCTTCTTTTGCATAAGCTGATGAGGAGGCAGGAAGGCTAACGGAGAAGCAGCTCCCTTTTCCTACTGTGCTATCTACCTCAATGCGTCCATGGTGCATCTCCACTAATTTTTGAACCAAAGAAAGTCCGATACCGCTTCCCATATGTTCGTTTTCCACTTGATAGAAACGTTCGAATATCTTTGCCTGTTTGTTGACGGGAATTCCGATGCCTGTGTCTTTGACTTGCAGTAACAGGTTGTCACTTTCCATTTTCAGCACAACGGAGATGCTTTGTCCTTCGTTCGTATATTTGAAGGCGTTGGAAAGCAGGTTATTCAATATTAACTCGATGTAGCCTGAGTCGCACCATACCTTTCGGTTCTCCATCTCTGAATATAAGTTATAGTCAATATGCTTTTTGCGGGCCAGGTTTTCGTAGAAACGGAAAATCTTCTCCACCAACGGATGAATGTCGATGTGCCTGATGCGCAATTCGAATACGCCTTTTTCGGCTCGTCGGTAATCCATCAGTTGGTTTACTAAGTGTAGCAGACGGTCAGTATTGCGTTTAATGTGTTCTAATTGAGTGCGTGCCCACTTATCAGTCGTTTTGTCCAGTAAATCTTGCAAGGGAGCCACGATTAAGGTCAGTGGTGTCCGTAATTCATGGGAAATGTTGATAAAGAAGCGCGTTTTCATTTCTTGCAGTTCTTTTTGTCTCATCTTGTCTATTCGTTCCCATTGAACATGAATGAGAAGGCCGATGACACCTACGGTGGCCAAGGTAAATAGACCGATGGCCCACCACGTTTGATACCAAGCCGGTAGGATTTTGATTGGCAGTTCGGTTTCCTTGTCACACCATTTCCCATCGTTGTTGGCTGCTTTTACTCGGAAATGATAATTGCCCGGAGGCAGGTTGGTGTATGTAGCTCGTCGTTGTGTGTTGTCGGTTTCATACCATTGGTCGTCATATCCATCTAATTTGTAGGCAAATGTATTGTGTTTGTCTGCCAGATAATTGGGTACCACGAAATCGAGGCTGAACGATGCCTGCCGGTGAGTGAGTGTGATGCTTTCCGTCCGGCTGATGTGCTTCTCCAATATGTTTGTCCCGTCTTGCGGGCGTACTGATTGGCCGAATAGCTTTAAGTCGGTGAGAATCACTTGAGGTGCATACGGATTGTCTTGTAGCTCTTCGGGCTTGAAGCGAGTGATGCCGTTGATGCCTCCAAAGAGCATCTGGCCATCCGACGTACGGCAATAAGCTTGCGGTGTAAATTGGTTACTTTGTAGTCCGTCAATGTCGGTGAAGTTTCTGAATCGTTGCTTGTCTGGTTCGAAGCAGGCTAAACCGTTGTCAGTACTGATCCATAGCCGTTGTTGTCCGTCTTCCAATATGCCATATACCGTAGCATTGGGCATCCCGTCAGCTACCGTATAGCGCACCCATTCCTTTGGGGCTTCGTGACAACCATATAAACCATCTCGCGTACCTATCCAGATGGTACCTTGCGTGTCTTCATAAAAACTATAGATGGAGAACGCTTCTTCTTTCCCTTCACCATTGGGTAGAGACGCCAGTGTGTCCCCTTGGATGGTATAGATTTCCAGCCCGTCTTCTCCTCCTATCCATAAGTGTCCTTTACGGTCTTTCATCAAGGCTCGGATGCGTTTTACACCCACCGGGATGGAGGAAAATGTACGGGTACTGGTGTCGAACCTTAAAAGGGAGCCTAGCGTGCCTATCCATAGGTACCGGCCATCGGCATTCGGCAAGATAGCATAGACATTCTTGTCCATCGTTGTATCTTTTTCTGCCATGAGGCGTTCGATGCGTCCGGTTCGTCTATCCAACAAGTTCAACCCTCCTGTATGTGTGCCAATGTATACCTTTTGTTCTGTCTCATCCACATAGATGGTTTTTACATCGTTGGCGCCGAGTCCTTGCTCCTTTGTATAGTAAGCGAAATGTCCACTTTGTGTGTTGTAGCAGTTTACACCTCCATTGTTTGTTCCTATCCACAGGTTGCCCGTTGCATCCTCCACGATGCATCCTATTACGTTATCGTTCAGTGAATTTCCATCCGGTAAATAATGGAGGTGTGCAAATCGCTCCCGCAAAGGGTGATAGTAGTTCAGTCCTCCGAAATATGTGCCCAGCCACATACCTCCTTGCGCATCCTTGAAGATACTTCGGATGGAGCTTTGCGAGAGGCTCTGGTTTTGCAGACGGTTGCTGGTGTACACTCGGAAGCTATCGGTCGTTTCGTCATAAATATCCAGTGCGGTGAAGGTGCCTATCCAAAGCCGATTTTCTGTATCAAGAGCCAGTGAGCGAACAAAGTCGGAGCTAAGTCCGTTTCTTGTTGTGTACGGATGCAGTTTACGGGTGGTGAGATCCATGCGATAGAGCCCGTTTCCTTCCGTACCTATCCAAAGTTGGTTATCTCCTTGTTGCAGGATAGTCAATATCTCCTTTTTGCCCAAGGGGGATGCTTGTAATTGTACCCAAGCCCGGGTGGAGAATGTGTACCTCCACAGCCCGTTGTCGGCTCCTATGTACAAATGGTCTTGGTGTCGGTAGATGGCCGTAGCCTTCAAACGAAACAATTTTTCCGGTAAGCCTGTTCGGATAAAAGAGGTGTCTGGGATGTGAAATACAAACAAACCAGCGGAAGTATTGACCAGCAGACGTTCAGCGTCGATGAATTCGATTTTCGTGACTGCTGTTGGGTCTCCTTCTACCTGATAGGAGTAGTTGTGAAATGAATCTTTCTCTGGATCATAATAGGAGATTCCACTTTTTGTGCCTGCCCAGATGCCTCCCTTCTCGTCGGCTTTGACCGTATAAATCACGTTATCGCCCACGCTTCCGGGCTTTCCTTCTTCCTGCCGATAGACGGTAAAGTCATAACCATCGTAACGGTTGATACCATTAAAGGTGGCCACCCATAAACTTCCTCCCGTGTCTTGGGTGATGTCCAATACTGTACTTTGTGATAATCCTTCTTCCAGCCCTATATGCTTGAAATGCAGGTAGGGGAAACGTTGTGCTTGTGCTTGGATGGCTAAGTGGCTCCATAGCCATAGGATGGTGAGTATGTAGATTCCTTTTGTCATGGTAGGCTCTTTTGGGCGTTTATGTGGCGAATATACGATATTTTTTCAACTATCTGCCTGATTTTGCTGGAAAAGAGAGTTTTCCTTCGGTTTATCTTGAAGGTTTATCTTGAATGAACGGGCCGTAAGTGTTCGCCAAAAACGGACAGTTGTCCGATATCGAACAGGGTACGAAAATGAAATGGTGCTGATAATTAGATATTTATAAGTTTGGCACGGCATTTGATTATCCATAAGCGAAGGCGGACAATGAAAAAAAGAAGGAGGCATGCAACTTCTTGTTTTCGGATGCCGTCTAAAGAGTAAAACAACTATTATTAGAATAACATTTAAAAAATACTTATTATGAAGACAACAAATTTATTTAAGGTTTTGGCATTTGCCGCATTCGCACTGGTAAGCACTTTCAACTTTGAAGTTCATGCACAGGAAAACTTCATCACGAATGAAGAAGTGAAGAACGACCTGGTCGTATCGAAGACCATCTTCCGCCAGGATGGTAGTTACCTTTACAATCACATGCGCTATGAGTTTGCTTATGACGATGAAAACCGTATGGTCAGCAAGACGGTGGCCAAGTGGAATGGGGCGCAAGATAAGTGGGAGCCTTATTATCAGATGACTTATCGTTATGAAACGAATGAAATTATTATGGATTATGCTCGCTGGGATGAAGGGCGCGGCACTTTCAGCAAGGACATGAAGCAGACGGTGTATGAGTTGAATGAAGAGAATATTCCCGTGGCTTTACATGAATCATCAGAAGAGGTTTCCTCTTTGTTGGCTCAGCAGCGCTAAGTGCATGAGGTTAGTGTGTCTGATACTTTACAAGGTGTGAAGCCTTCACAGTGCTGATGTTACATCTTCACAGCCCTACTGTTACATCTTCACAGTACTACTGTGAAGCCTTCACACTCTTACAGTGAAAGGACGAAAGTCAAGAGATATACCCTCTTTTGTATATAGGTTGTAGTATAGCTCCCGGATAATAGTGATTCAAAATATCTTCATAATGGTATCCTTGCTTCGCCATCACTGCAGCTCCTATCTGGCAGAGTCCTACCCCGTGTCCCCATCCGGCTCCTATGAGCAGGAAGCGTCCCGGCAGGCCGTCGGGTGTAAAGTCATGTTTCTCCACGACAAAGGCCGAGCTGTAGAGGTGGGTGGGTGAAAGTGTGCGGCGTATTTCCAGTTCTTTGCCAATGATGAGGCTTTGCCTCGTGCCTTTAATCTTCAGTTGCCACAGGCGTCCGCTGGTCCCTCGTGCGATAGGTATCAGGTCGATGATGTCTCCGAAGTCTATGCCTGTGCGTTGTCGTATCAGCTTACTCAGTTCTTCTTGTGTATATTCTACCCGCCAACGGTAGAAGTCTGTTGTTTCCTGATCATAATTGTTTAATACTTGTGACAAGATACTTTTGTCCTTCGTATTGCAGAAAGAGGGTGGGGTGGAACGTATCCATCGCTCGGCTTCGGCTTCTTGAGTGAGGTCGGGTAGGTCAGTGGTTTGCTCCGAAGCTTGTCGGGTACGCCAATCGCGTCCACGGTGCAGGTAAGGCAGGCGGAGGTTGGCCCAACAGTACTGAAATTCCTCTAATGCCCCACCACAGCATTTGGAAAAGCGTGTGTCGCATAGTTGGTTTTCCCATGTCAGTACTTCCCCACATGTGTCCGCCACGGCCTTTCGGGCATTTTCGGTAGAAGCGCGGGTGATGCCTTGATACCGTTGGCAATGGTCGTCGGCGCAGATGTCGAAGCGGGTGTGTGCATCGCGTTCATACCAGCGAAGTTTCTCTGTAGATGAGGGAGAAGAAGTGGGGCCGCTTGGGTGCAGGCAGGCCAACAGCCAACTGCGTGAGATGACGGCATGGGCTTTCAGCAGTTCCATCGGTGCGGTGGCCTTCATTTCGCTGGAGATGACGCTGACCAGGTAGGTCTCGGCGCGAATGACGTTGACGGCGGTCAGCTTTCCTTCGTCCATGATGATGCGGAGAGCACCATGGAAGCGTTGATTCTCCTCCCGTTGCCAATGGAAGCCGATGCCGATGGTGACATCGTGCAGCTCGAAGCATCCGGAAGCTTCATCAACCGGTTCGAACGACAGTTCGTCGTACTCCTTTCCTTCCCAGCTGATATGTCCTTGAGCGTAAGTAGCGGTATAGGTGCCGGTTACTGTCTGTCCGTTTATCCGATAGGGAGTGGTCAGAGTAAAACGGATTTGCGGGGCAAACAAGATACCCACGTGTATGTAAGGTTCATTCATAGACAGAATCTTTTATTATTTGCTGGATACTTTGGAATTGTTCGCACGGTAGGCAGACTTCGTTCAATATTTGTTCGATGTCAATCGATGTGATTCGCAGGAAGTCTTTTTCGATCGGCAGGATGAATACGCCTCCCATATCTACTGAGCCGGGGCTGCTGACTAAACGTTGTTCATCGGAAGCATAGTAGCAGGAAGGACGGTGTTTGGTGCGGGGAAAGATGAATATGGTCCATGTAGCTTCTTCGTACAGAGTCAGTATGTTCAATCGTGGTTCTTCCTCGTTGATGGGAAGGGGGAGAGCTTGATAAACAGCGTTGAACAAATGGCAGATTTTTTCGGTGTTGTTCGAACGGATGACGAAGGTGGTGCGGGGCGCATCGTCCAGCACGTAGAGGGTGGCTCCGGGCAGGCGGACAAGTTCTTCAGCTATCTGCTTCCAGTAGGCTTCGATGGGGAGGAATCCGCGGCAGCCTGCTTGGAAATGAGCATGGTCGGGGGCGGAGGCTCCGCACTGCGGACCGTTGTAGAGAACGGTGTAGTCTGTCAGCGTCTGTGCCAATGCTAGCATGTCAGTAAAACGGGAGATAATGCGTTGGGGCACATGGTTCGTTTCCACCAAAGTAAAGTGGCGGGGAAAGATGGGGAAGGGGTTGACTAACAGATCATAATGCCCCAGCAGGCGGATGGCCTTTTGTTGTGGCGGACGATTGGCGGAGCAGAGAAAGCATGGCCGTTTGGCTACGGAGGCCACGTCTACTTTGGCTCTTGACGAAACAATACGCGCAGGATTGAACTGCACGTGGTAGGGGATGCCTTGCACACCTATTTCCCGCACTTGTACGTTGGTTAAAGCACGGTAGTGTGAATTTGCCTCCGGCCAGGTATCCAGCTGTTCTTTCAGGAGTTCGTTCGGTAGGATGTTCATCGGATGGTGTTTTGATGATTTAATGCAATGCGTGCCTGTAGTTCCCAGGTGCGCAGGCGATCTTTGTATAAGTTGCGGGCATTAGTTAGAAGGATGCCGGGTGCGGCATCGGAGTTCCCTTCCCAGCGGCGGCATAAGTAGAGCACGTCATGCACTCGTCCTATGCGGAAGTGGCGGCTAATGGCCAGTCCTGCGGCATAGTCTTCGCCATAGCTGGTGTTGGGCAAGTTTAGGTGGCGCAACAGGGGTGTGTAGAAGGCTCTGGGTGCGCCTAGCCCGTTGATGCGGAGGGCGTTGTTGCGGCCGTTGTCGGGTGTCCACTCGTGGTGGTCCACAATGCCCGGTGAGATAGGATTTAACTCGAAGTCCGTAGTTTGGTAAGTACCCACTACCATGGCACATTGCTGTTCATAGAAGGCGTGTACCATTGTGGACAGGGCGTGGCTATCCTTGTAGAGATCATCGCTGTCCAGCTGCACGGCAAACCGTCCGCACTGTTCATGATGCACGCCCAGATTCCAGCAGCCGCCTATCCCTAGGTCGTCCCGGTCGGGGATGAGGTGGAGGAGGTGATTGTCTGTGCGGAGGGCTTCGATGGCTTCAGTGGTTCCGTCGGTGGAGTGGTTGTCGATGACGATGACGTTGAACGGGAAATCGGTTTTCTGCTCCAGTGCCGAGCGGATGGCGTCGCCGATGGTACGGACGCGGTTGCGTACGGGGATGATGACTGATGCTTCGCAGGCGAATTTCTCTCCGTTGTCAAGGTTGATTGGTTCGAACTCCGGCTTCAGCCAGGCACCGATAGCCCGTAGGTGTTCGGTGCAGGCGGCTTCCATCTCAATTTGTCGGTCGCGATTGCGTGGGTCCACGTAGCTGAACAAACGTCCAGCGGCGGGTATGTTTTCTGTTTCGGTCTCAGTGGTGGTGTAGAGGGGTTCGTTGATATGTACGATAGGCCAGTGTTCGGACAACTTCAGTCGCAGGTCATAAAATCCGGCGTAGGCGTAGTCGGTTGTCATGCGGGCGGCGGCTTCCCGCAGGGCATCGGTACGCAGTATCACGAGGGGGCCGAAGTCGAAGTCATCGCGTAGTGAGCCGGTTTGGTAGTCAATAAGCGGTACTTCTTTCCGTTGTCTTTGCTCTGTTCGGTAGTAGTCGGCATACACCATACCTGCACCGCTGTCTTCCAGCACCTGTTCCATGCGTTCACGCGCGAAAAGTCCTAAGTGAATGTCTGTCTGTCCCATACGGAGTAGTACGTATGGGCTTTTTGCCTGTGCGACCATCTCGCGGACGGCGCGGCTCGAAGGTTGCATGGAGAGCGAGTAATCGTATATGTTCATATTTAACGTGAGTTCGATGAAATATAAGTGTTTGAAGATTTGGTGATTAGCGAAAATTGCTGTAACTTTATAGTG
>CALUOT010000010.1 GCA_944322355.1 uncultured Bacteroides sp.
GTATGGAACGGACTACATCAGTGTGATGCCGACCAACCTGTACGGGCCGAATGACAATTACCATCCCGAACACAGCCATGTGCTTCCGGCCTTGATCCGCCGCTTTCATGAAGCCAAGGAACAAGGGTTGCCTTTCGCCACCTGCTGGGGAGACGGTTCTCCCCTGCGTGAATTCCTGTACGTGGACGACCTGGCCAACCTGTGTGTGTTCCTGATGAATAACTACAGCGGAAACGAGACCGTCAATGCCGGTACGGGCAAGGAACTGACCATCAAGGCACTGACAGAACTGGTGGCTAAAGTTATTGGCTACGATGGTGAGATACGTTGGGACACAACCCGACCTAACGGTACGCCCCGCAAGCTGCTGGATGTGTCGAAAGCCACAGCCTTGGGATGGACCTACCGGACCGAACTGGAAGACGGCATCCGACTGGCCTATCAGGACTTCTTACACAACCCCATGCGGGCAGAACGATAACAGCATGAAGCGATTATTCTTTCTGCTGATAGCCGTTTGGTTGACTACAGCCGCGAACGTTAAGGCCCAGCCCGCCTTACCCGCCGGCCAAGTGGACATCTTCATGGGAGTGGACTTCAACTTCCGGGACTTGTTCCACAACGGCCGGGTGTATGACCTGCTGATTAACCTGACGCCCGGCATCAAATGGAACATGGGCAAGGGTTGGCAGGCCACGGCACAAGCCTTCGTACCGGTATATAACGATTACGGAGAACGATACAAGAAAGTGCGGCTGAACATGGCAGTGCTGTCCAAAGAAATGTACTGGAAATCGCGCTGGTTCCTGAAAGCGAGCGGCGGACTGTTCGGTCGGGAGCGTTATGGACTGGACCTGAAAGGCATGTACATCGTGAACCATTGGCTGGCTCTTGAAGCACAGGCCGGACTGACCGGTTATTGCTCGATGGCCGTAGACTGGGAAGCCAGTACACCGGAACGATTGACCGCTCTGGTAGGAGCGGACATTTACCTGAGCCGATGGAATACCCAGTTTCGGGCACGAGGCGGACGGTTTATCTACGAGGACTATGGAGGCATCGTGGAAGCCATGCGCCACTTCAACCATTGCACAGTGGGCCTATACGGAGAATACAGCAACCGGGGAGGAGCCAACGGCGGCTTTAAAGTGGTGGTGATGATTCCACCCTACAAACGGAAACGCCACCAAGTGAACTTCCGTCCGGCCTCGAACTTCCGCCTGACTTATAACCTAGAAGGAGACGCTTACGCCAACAAGATGTACACCACCGATCCGGAAGAAAACGAACGGGAAGGCTGGTTTGACAGAGATTCGCTCCGCTGGGGCAGCAACACGATGAAACCGGACTTTGTGATTAAAGAAAGGAGGAAAAAATGAGAACCATCATCTTCCTGCTCCTCCTGTCCTGTCTGCCTCTGGGAAGCATAAAAGCACAGGAATATGCCGGACTAAGCGGTATGATCCAGGTACCGACGGCGGAAATGGCCCCGGAAGGGGAAGCCCGTATCGGTTTTTTCTTTCTGAACGGGGAATCCTTACCGGAACGGTTGCGCTACAACGAAGAACGATACAACACCACCAACCACTTTCTGGCCATCACCCCTTTCTCATGGATAGAGCTGTCGTATGTATGTACCTTGATGAAGGGAAGACTCTCTTCCGGCAAGGTGGGACACTATTTCAAGGACCGCCACTTCGGAGCTAAAATCCGTCCCTTAAAAGAAGGGAAATGGTGGCCAGCCATAGCCATCGGTATGCAAGACATCGGACACGCCCCGACCAATGAAGAACTGGGAGTGGATGGAGCTTACTTCCAGAACATCTTTCTCACAGCCAGCAAACATTTCGTATGGGAAAGGCACGAGTTCGGAGTACTCCTGGCCTACCGTTACTATACCTCCGACTTCAATGAGAAATGGAGAGGCATAGCAGGCGGCATCACCTATCGCCCGGCCTTTGCTCCCCAACTACGGGTTCTGGCAGAATACACCGGAAGCGACATCAACCTGGGTATGGATTACCTGCTGTGGCGATACTTCTTCCTGCAAGCCAGTCTGCAAGACGGAAAATACTTCAGTGGAGGCATCTGCCTGAAAGTTAATCTGCTGGGGAAAAGAAACCAATCCAAATGAAGAATGAGAAACGAAGAATAAACCATTAAACCTTTTTTATTGTTTAATCAATTTTTTATCAAAATGAGAAAATTAGTGAAGTTAGGAATGTTCGCATTCCTGGGTGTGGCTTTAGCCACCAGTTTTGCAGGGTGCAGTGATGATGACCCTAATTACGACAACGTAACACCGCCTACCGTTGAGGTATCCTATAGCATCAGTGGCCGTGTTACCGGTATGGATGGAAATGGCTTGTCCGCCACAGTCAGCATGGACGGAACAAGCGTACAGACGGAAGCTGACGGAACTTTCCTGTTCGAAGATGTAACGACCGGAAGCCATACACTGACTGCGGAAGCTACCGGTAAGCAAACCAAGGAGACCACAGTAGAGATATCTGGAAACAACGGTGCCCAGGTCGTTTGTAACTTCACTCTGGCCAACGAAGGAACCACGGTTGAAATCAATGCCAGTGGAGACACGGAAGCCAGTGTGACTTCGGAAACCATCACAGGCAACGAAGAAGGTGAAGTAACGGTAGATGTCACGGTACCTGAAGCTGCATTGCCCGAGGGCAGTTCCATCATCATCACACCGATCTATACGCTGGAAGAAACCGGCACAAGAGCCGCTACTCGTGCTACAGAAAGCGTCATGCTGATCGGTACTAATGTGGAATGTACGGATGCCAATGCTACCCTGCAAACACCTATCGAACTGACGTATGACATGGATGCCGAAATCGCCTCTTCCGTCACCGTACAGAAATATGTAAACGGCCAATGGAGCAATGCAGAATATACGGTAAACGGTGATCAGGTAACGGTACAGGCTGATGAATTTACCTCTTATGCCTTGCTTTTCGAAGCTGACGTAACGAGTTCTTCGTCTACAACGGCTTTGACCTTTGAGCAAAATTTGTGGGATAACCTGTATGGCGCCAGCGATATGAATGTCAATTCGGCTTCGTACACTTACCGGATCGGTACGGAAATCAACACGTCGGGCACCAACCGCGTGACAGCTTACCTGGTGGAAATTCTGGCCCGTATGGCAGGTTCCAGCGTAACTACGGCTACCGGTACCTATCCGATTAACGTGACTCTGCCTATCGGTACGGCCTTGCAAGTGAGTGGTACGCAACAAGTAACCACATTGACCGTTTCAGCTTTGAGCTACTCCGTATCCGGCAGCCAATATGGCGATGTGACTGTAGTAACAACCACTTATAACCGCAACCACAACGGAGGAAGCAATTAAACATTCCATTTCTGTACATACGCAAGCATCTGAGTGGAAAGGCATCTTCCACCAGATGCTTGTTTTTTATCTATATATATAGGTATAAAGAGCAGCCCGATACCGGCTGCCCGAAGTCAAAGGACATAAAGACAGGTATCCCTCCACCACCCTTCCCTGCTCCACCCGCAACGGATTGTGAGCCTCATCCCACCGGTGCCTTTGATACAAAGAAGCTGAATCGGGGAAATACTCCACCAGCAGACGTCCTGTACTGCCGGGAGCCAATAAACGTTGACGCAAAGCACCGGCCAGTATGCCCATATTCATCCGCAAATTGACCTCCACACAAGGATGCAGCCAATAGCCATCCGACAAGGTATCCGCACACACCATCATATCTATCCCCCACTTTCCCCGATACGAAGCGATATGCCGGGAAGCTACTTCCTGGATGCGACATCGTACGTTCTCCAACGCTTCCCACACACCATACCGGTTCATTCGTCGCTGAAAATCCTCGTCCGACACCAATTCATTGCCCGCATAAGCCCCTCCGGTATGGGTCGTAAATAAAGAATAGCCTTCAAAACGCACGTTTCCTCCTCCATCGGCTGAAAACTCCAAAGCCAAATCTTCCCGCTTGTCGTAAACCGGTGAAGCCACTACTCCACCCTGTTCGCGCAACAAACGCCTGCACCAGCCGGCTATGGAAGGAGTAAAAACTCCCTGGCACCACTTCAATCCCTTGCCGCTTCCCGACCACGGTGCTTTCAAGACCGAAGCCGCCTGAGCTTCTACATAGCGGCGGCAAGATTCTTCCTCGTACAAATTCCGACTCTCGACCCCGTATAAATCTACTCCGGATAAGTCGGCCAACCAATCGACCACCTTGAAACGCGATGCGGCCTGGCGGTAAACTCCTAACGCTTCATCCGTAGGCAAATCGGCTTTATCGACTCCGGTATCAATCAACCTTTTCCGCTCCACGACACTCCATCCCCAAGGCACGAACTCCACCTCGCGGAAGCTCGACCACGTTGAAGACGTGACCAGACATACCTGTCTGTGAAAGGTCTGATTCATTTGTTCGACCCAACTCCTGTCGAAAGGCGTGTCAGCCTTCACACTTTCCCCTTCCCCGGCATACCAGAAAGGAAGCAAAGCCAAGTCGCGTGCCATCTGACGCACAGGAGCCGGGGCTATATAACTCTCCCGATTATCGGCCAAAGCCAAGTCCGCATCGGGATTGAAGATATGTATTTTCATCGGAATTTGCCTTTAGTCGTACAAAGATAATATAACTTTTTCATAACAGATATAAATTAATTTGCAATCTCTACATTGCAATTCAGTAAAAAGATGTATCTTTGTGCCCAGATAAGGAGTTTAATAACATGGAAGCATTCTACCGCACACACGCCTATCTTGTGGAGCATACCAATGCCCCGGTTCGTCGCGACCTCATGGACGAGATCGATTGGAACGACCGGCTCATCGGCATTAAAGGCACGCGTGGTGTAGGCAAGACTACCTTCCTGTTGCAATATGCCAAAGAAAAATTCGGCAACGACCGTTCCTGCCTCTTCATCAACATGAATAACTTCTACTTTTCGGGACATGGCATTGTGGAGTTCGCTTACGAATTTCAGCGCAGGGGCGGAAAAGTGTTGCTCATCGACCAAGTATTCAAGTTCCCCAACTGGAGCAAAGAACTACGCATGTGCTACGACCGCTTCCCGAACCTGAAGATTGTCTTCACCGGTTCATCGGTGATGCGACTGAAAGAAGAGAACCTGGAGCTGCATGACATCGTGAAAAGCTACAACCTACGCGGTTTTTCCTTCCGGGAATACCTGAACTTGCAGACGGGGATGAAATTTCACGCCTACACGCTGGACGAACTTCTGACCAACCACGAACAGATAGCCAAAGGCATCTTGTCGAAAGTACATCCACAGGACTATTTCCCCGACTACCTGCATCACGGTTTCTACCCTTTCTTCCTGGAAAAGCGCAACTTTTCCGAGAATCTGCTCAAAACCATGAACATGATGGTGGAAGTAGACATCCTCCTTATCAAGCAAATCGAACTGAAATATCTCTCCAAAATAAAGAAACTGCTTTATCTGCTGGCCGTAGACGGTCCCAAAGCATTGAACGTCAGTCAGCTGGCCAATGACATAGAGACCTCGCGCGCCACGGTGATGAACTACATCAAGTACTTGGCCGATGCACGCCTTATTAATATGGTGTATCCGACAGGCGAGGAATTCCCGAAGAAACCGGCCAAAATCATGATGCACAATCCGAACCTGATGTATTCCATTTATCCGGTCAAGGTAGAAGAGCAGGATGTATGGGAAACTTTTTTTGTGAATACCCTATGGAAAGACCACAAGGTAAACAAGGGAGATAAGTATACTTCATTCCTGGTGGACGGTCAGAAACCTTTCAAGGTATGCACGGAAAACATCCGATCCAAAAACAATCCGGGAGTGACGTATGCCATCCATAAAATGGACATCGGACGAGATAATCAGATACCCTTGTGGTTGTTCGGTTTTCTGTATTGAAACCAAGGAGAATATTTAGAAAAGAGAAAAGAAACAATAACGAGATTTTTTATTTTAATAAATTCATTTAGTTATGACTAAACAGAAAAAATTCATCACTTGTGATGGTAACGAAGCTGCAGCACATATCTCGTATATGTTCTCAGAAGTTGCAGCCATCTACCCCATCACCCCGTCGTCTACCATGGCTGAGCATGTAGACGAATGGGCTGCCGCAGGACGTAAGAACATCTTCGGCGAAACAGTATTGGTACAGGAAATGCAGTCGGAAGCAGGTGCCGCCGGAGCTGTTCACGGTTCGTTGCAAGCCGGTGCACTGACCACTACCTACACGGCTTCTCAAGGTCTTCTGCTGATGATTCCTAACATGTACAAGATTGCCGGTGAAAACCTGCCTTGCGTATTCCACGTATCGGCTCGTACACTGGCTTCGCACGCTTTGTGTATCTTCGGCGACCACCAAGATGTTATGTCTTGCCGTCAGACCGGTTTTGCCATGTTGGCCGAAGGCTCTGTACAGGAAGTTATGGACTTGGCCGGTGTGGCTCATCTTTCTACATTGAAGGCACGCGTACCGTTCATCAACTTCTTCGACGGTTTCCGTACTTCACACGAAATCCAGAAAATCGAATGTCTGGAGAACGAAGACCTGGCTCCGCTGATTGACCAAGAAGCCTTGGCCGAATTCCGTCGTCGTTCCATGAATCCGATGGAACCGATTGCCCGCGGTATGGCAGAAAACCCGGATCACTTCTTCCAGCATCGTGAATCTTGCAACAGCTTCTACGACGCAGTTCCTGCCATTGTAGAAGACTACATGAAGAAAATCAGCGAAATCACCGGACGTCAATACGGCCTGTTCGATTACTATGGTGATCCCGAAGCTGACCGCGTCATCATCGCTATGGGTTCAGTAACCGAAGCCATCCGCGAAGTTATCGACTACCTGCGTGCCAAGGGCGAAAAGGTAGGTTTGGTAGCTGTTCACCTCTATCGTCCGTTCTCTGCCAAGCATTTCCTGGCTGCTGTGCCTAAGACTGCTAAGCGTATTGCCGTACTCGACCGTACGAAAGAACCGGGTGCCAATGGCGAACCGTTGTATCTGGACGTAAAAGACTGCTTCTACGGACAGGCTGATGCGCCTGAAATCGTAGGCGGACGCTACGGTTTGGGTTCTAAAGATACTACTCCGGCTCAGATTCTGGCTGTTTATGCCAACCTGGCTATGCCGACTCCGAAGAACCACTTCACCATCGGTATCGTAGATGATGTAACATTTACTTCACTGCCTCAGGAAGCTGAAATTGCCGTAGGTGGCGAAGGCATGTTTGAAGCTAAGTTCTACGGTCTGGGTGCTGACGGTACGGTAGGTGCCAACAAGAACTCAGTAAAGATTATCGGTGACAATACCGACAAGCACTGTCAGGCTTACTTCTCTTACGACTCGAAGAAGTCGGGTGGTTTCACTTGCTCGCACTTGCGTTTCGGTGATACACCTATCCGTTCTACTTACCTGGTAAATACACCGAACTTCGTGGCTTGCCACGTACAGGCTTACCTGCACATGTATGACGTAACCCGCGGTTTGCGTGATAACGGTTCGTTCTTGCTGAACACCATCTGGGAAGGCGAAGAATTGGCTAAGAACCTGCCTAACCGCGTGAAGAAATACTTCGCACAACATAACATTACCGTTTATTATATCAACGCCACACAGATTGCACAGGAAATTGGTCTGGGCAACCGTACCAACACCATCCTGCAATCGGCCTTCTTCCGCATCACAGGCGTTATCCCTGTAGACTTGGCCGTTGAACAGATGAAGAAGTTCATCGTGAAGTCATACGGCAAGAAGGGTGAAGACGTGGTTAACAAGAACTATGCTGCCGTTGACCGTGGTGGTGAATACAAACAACTGACCGTTGACCCGGCATGGGCTAACCTGCCTGATGATGAAAAGGCAGAAAACAACGACCCGGCTTTCATCAACGAAGTGGTTCGTCCGATCAATGCACAAGACGGCGACTTGCTGCCGGTATCTGCCTTCAAGGGCATCGAAGACGGTTCTTGGGAACAAGGTACTGCCAAATACGAAAAACGTGGCGTGGCTGCCTTCGTACCCGAATGGAATGCCGAGAACTGTATTCAGTGTAACAAGTGTGCTTACGTTTGTCCGCACGCTGCCATCCGTCCGTTCGTACTCGATGCAGAAGAGCAGAAGGGTGCTAACTTCACACAACTGAAGGCTGTAGGTAAGGTATTCGATGGCATGACCTTCCGTATGCAGGTAGACGTACTCGACTGTCTGGGTTGCGGTAACTGTGTGGATGTATGTCCGGGCAATCCGAAGAAGGGTGGTAAAGCCTTGTCGATGGTTCACCTGGAAGGCCAATTGGGCGAAGCTGCCAACTGGGAATATTGCGTAAACAACGTGAAGACCAAACAACACCTGGTAGACATCAAGGCCAACGTGAAGAACTCTCAGTTTGCTACGCCGTTGTTTGAGTTCTCAGGCGCTTGCTCCGGTTGTGGTGAAACTCCGTATGTGAAACTGATTTCTCAGTTGTTCGGTGACCGCGAGATGGTGGCCAACGCTACGGGATGCTCTTCTATCTACTCAGGTTCAGTACCTTCTACTCCGTACACCAAGAACGAGAAGGGTCATGGTCCTGCATGGGCAAACTCTCTGTTCGAGGACTTCTGTGAATTCGGTCTGGGTATGGAACTGGCTAACGAGAAGATTCGTGAGCGCATCGCCAAGCTGATGAACGAAGCCATTGCAGGTGAAGATACTCCGGCTGAATATAAGGCTATCTTCCAAGAATGGTTGGATAACTGCCTGGATGCCGACAAGACCAAAGACATCTACGAACGCATCGTTCCGATGTTGGAAGCTGCCAAAGACAAGTGCCCGATCTGTGCACAACTCTATGGTTTGAAGCAATACATCGTAAAACGCAGTCAGTGGATTATCGGTGGTGACGGTGCTTCTTACGATATAGGTTACGGTGGTCTCGACCATGTAATCTCTACCGGTAAGGACGTTAACATCCTGGTATTGGATACAGAAGTTTACTCTAACACCGGTGGTCAGTCTTCGAAGGCCACTCCGCTGGGTGCTATTGCCAAGTTTGCAGCAAGCGGTAAGCGTGTACGCAAGAAAGACCTGGGTCTGATGGCTACGACTTACGGCTATGTATATGTAGCACAAATCGCTATGGGTGCCGACCAGGCTCAGACTCTGAAAGCTTTGCGCGAAGCTGAAGCTTATCCCGGTCCGTCACTCATCATCGCTTACGCTCCGTGTATCAACCACGGTCTGAAAGCCGGTATGGGTAAGAGCCAGGCTGAGGAAGAAAAGGCTGTGAAGTGCGGTTACTGGCACTTGTGGCGTTACAACCCGGCATTGGAAGCTGAAGGCAAGAATCCGTTCACACTGGATAGCAAAGAACCGGATTGGACAGGCTTCAAAGACTTCCTGAAGGGTGAAGTACGTTATGCATCTGTCATGAAGCAATATCCGGCCGAAGCTGAAGAACTCTTCCAAGCTGCCGAAGACAATGCGAAGTGGCGTTATAACAGCTACAAGCGCATGGCTGCTGAAAGCTGGGGAACTTCTGCTGAATGATAACTGGCTGACGAATTGGTATAATTCGCTCATCAATAAAAAGGCCAACGCCCTTCTAAGGCGTTGGCCTTTTTTATTTTTCGGACATACTTTATTATTTTTTTCTACCCATGTAACAAAATCACTTTCTCTTACGTCCTATAGATATAAAGATATAAAACCATAATAGAAAAAGCCATACCCTATGGACGCAGCCCGTTTCAAGAAAATGTTTTTGCCTTATCACCGCAAACTATACAGCGTGGCACTCCGCCTACTGGAGAATGAAGAAGACGCCGAAGACGTGGTGCAGGAAGCTTACCTGAAGTTGTGGGACAAGCGAAACACACTAAGTATCATTCAGAACCCGGAAGCTTTCTGTACGACCTTAGTCAAGAACCTCTGCTTCGACCTGCTGCGTTCGGGACAATATACATGGAACAGGCAACAAGTGCAACTGGCAGACAACCTGCCCCTGGCTTCGTCCGACGACATTGAAACATACGACAACGCTCAAGCCGTGAAAGAAATTGTCTCCCACCTGCCCCAACAACAACAACGGGTAATCTTCCTGCACGACCTAAAAGGTTGCTCCTATGAAGAAGTGGAGAAAATAACCGGAATGAACGCAATTAACCTACGCGTCACCTTATCAAGAGCACGAAAAAAGATACGAGAAGAATTTTTAAAACTATATAAAAAACGATGAGAACGGAAGAAATTGAAAAACTGTTGACCCTCTTTTATGACGGGAAAACTGATGAACGGGAGGAAGAGCTGTTATACGAAGCCCTATCATCCACAAAAGACTTATCGCCTCGTCTGAATGCTGAAAAATCGTTGTTCCTTGCAATGTACCACCCCGCACAGACGTACTCCGATAACTATGTTCCTGCGGAACTGGAAGACCGTCTGAACACCTTGATAGACCGAAAAGCCCGGGAATCCCAGCCATTCTACCTTCGCTACCGCCGATGGATAGGCGGTGTGGTGGCGGCAGTCCTGACAGGTATATGCATCGGTTTAGGCGTGAATGAAATGACAAAAGAGATGTTTCCACCTCTTCCTCAAGATACATACAGTAATCCGGAAGATGCTTATCAAGCTTTGCAAAGCATCTTGTCCGAAGTATCAGCAAACTGGCAAGAAGGA
Organism: uncultured Bacteroides sp.; assembly: GCA_944322355.1. Taxonomy (GTDB): domain Bacteria; phylum Bacteroidota; class Bacteroidia; order Bacteroidales; family Bacteroidaceae; genus Bacteroides. Next base: position 10,688 of record CALUOT010000010.1, read on the forward strand.
ATCGAACAAATCGAAGCCACCCAAGCCGACATCATCTCCATCAACCATGAAATAAAGAATGAATTAAAACGATAAATCAACCTATAAAACTGGTAATCATGAAAAGAATACAATTTTATCTGACCGTCTTGTTCATGCTGTTCCCGATGCTGGGACAAGCACAAAAAGAGTTATTCAACAAGTATAGCGACATGAAAGGCGTATCGTCGGTCTACATTTCCAAAACGATGCTGGAAATGAGCCCCCACGTGATGAACGAAGATTTGTATTTTGGTAAAGCAGGTGCCCACCTCAATTCCGTGCAAGTAATATCTACCCAGAACGATAAAATCAAACCCGACATGCTGAAAGACATCCGGGCGTTAGTCAAGTCCTCCAAGTATGAATTGCTTATGAAGCAAAAGGGAATTGTCTCCAGCTCTGAATTTTACATCAGCCGTACAAAAGAAAAAATCAAAGAACTGATTATGATTATGAATGGAGCTTCCTCCCTGAAGTTCATCTACATCGAAGGCGACATGACCGCCGATGATGTAAAAAAACTGCTATATCAAAACACCTCTATGAACGCCCGAACATTCACCATTCCCCATTGGCAAGGTTTGTGTTCATTGGCTCAATGGGACAACAAAAGCTTTACATACCCATTTATTTGCATATGAACAAAAGAAACATGACAAACTTATTTATGCACTAAAGAATATGAACCAGTGGAACAGAATGCCCGACGCATTAAAAGAACAAGTATTCCAGCGTCTGGACCAATTGGCAGCCGTCGCCAATCTGTCAGAAGCCGACCGCATTGCCTACGAAAAGGCAGTAGACAGCTTCAGCGTCAGCCAAATCGTAATGGAAGATCAATTCAACGAGGGAATAAAAAAAGGACGTGAGGAAGGAATTAAGAAAGGTCGGAAAGAAGGAATGGAAAAAGGTGAGCGAAAAAAGCAACTGGAAATTGCGCTCAATTCCAAACGAATGGGAATACCTATCGAACAGATAGCTATGTTCACCGGATTAAGTCTGGAAGAAGTAAAAGAACTGTAGCTTCCGATAAAACTATTTGCAGTTTCCCTACTTCACCAAGGAACTGACAGATTACACAACTTTTGAAGTTAGTTCTCTTTCTGAAATCATAACAAAGAGAATATCCCGAAGAAATAGCTCAAGAAGGTTGCAAACCTAAAGCCTGAATGTTTGCAACCTAAGGGGCTAATGTTTGCAACATTCGGCCTCTATGTTTGCAACCTTCCGAAACCCTTCTCAGAATACCTTGTAGCGGGGATAGCGATGTAAAAATAGAATAGTAAAAATTTTCAAAAGAAGAAATGTTCATAAAGGGAGGAGAAGATCCAAAATCTACCTACCGCCCTCCCTTTAACATTCCACTTTTAGAGAAAGTAGAGAACTGCCATAATGGCAGAGAAATACTGCCAAAATTTCTTATATATTCGTGGGCCTTCGCACTTATATTCCTTGGAAAAGGCTACTGAAATTAGAAAAAACAAAGTGTAAGAGATGACAAAAAGTCAAGTCAGATATTTATTCTTGAAAGGTAATTAATATCTCCCCTTCATATGGATTGATATCAAATAAAATAACATCTTTTCGTTTTTTCATCATTATCTTTTTTCCATTTTGCACAATATGTGCAATTTTCTTATTTACCTTTACTACTAATGTTAAGTTAGTCCGATAAATTTTATCATCCAATGAGGTTCTAGGAATAATGCATAAATCCAAATCGCTTTTTTGAATATCTAATATAGTATTCTCTCGTACTTTTACATATGTTGCTATGCTTTGGAATGTATCTACCCAAACACTATCTTGTTTACTTTTTACTTGTTCTAAATGATTCCATAAAACAGACGGTTCGATAAAATGATCATAACCATAAGTAATACCATGTGTCATAGTTACTGCCCATTGTTTGGTTCTCAATAATTCATCTAGCCAATTATTCAATCCCTCCTGAGTTGATTGTGATTTTTCTCCTCCAATAGCATACTGTTTTAATCGAGTTCCCACCCTTCCTCTTGATGCAATTCGTATAGCTCGTTCATCTACAAAATTGCCAGGATAACAGAATGTCAATGGGCGCTTACCTATTTTAGTAGTAATGATACTGTCATTTAAAGCAATTTCAGTACGGATGGTCGATTCCTCTTTATTTCGCAATACGAGGTGCGACCATCCGTGATTGGAAATCTCATGTCCATTTCTCGCCATTTCTTTCATTTGATCCCAAGTCATACGCGGGATTCCGGTTGTTCCACCTTTACTCTCAATAATTTTGCCACATATCCAAAATGTGGCTTTAAAACCAAGTTTTTCTAACTGAGGATATACCAATGTATAATGTTCAAGAAGTCCATCATCAAACGTATAGCTAATGGCACATTGCTTATCATCTTTGTAATCGGCTATCCAGATTTCCACATCATTCATTGGAATATTAGATAAACAAGTATTTACAAAACCCAATAAGAATAAAACAGTGATACAACCCATATTCATGGCGTAACGTTATAATATTTGTAATTCATCAATGTTACCAGCATATGCAGGAATAACAACTTTATTAAGCCGGGAGTAGTTCCCTTCCGTTTCTAAACGGATTGTATTATTTTCTCCTTCCAATAAGTCAACTGAAAGAGTATAATAGTTATATTGATCACCTCCTCCCGTAGGTTGCAACTTAATACGATATGCTTTCCCGTTTATTGTCAATATATGGTTGGACGGTCGTTCACATTCCAAAGAATAACGAATACGAATAGTGTGATTGCCTCCTTTCCTTCCATCTAACTGCTTCCACACAATATAAGCGCCTTCATGAGCAGGTAATTTTACATAGCCATTTCCAGCGAACCCTATATTATTAATATCATAGCCAACAGATGCATCGGTGCTTATTAATGCAAATTCAGCTTGTTTAATCAAATAAGGCTTTGATATATAATTACTTTGACAGTTCAAAAGAATAGTACTTCCAGCATCCACAAAAACAGATTGTTCTTTTTCCGGTGCTGTATCAAACACTTGTTTATGTTTCAAGTTAACAGTACCTTCATTCACCCATTGATTCTTTTGATTAAAATAACCACGTGAAGCAGATATCACATGCATTGTGTCAGGTATAGTAAAATAACCACCTTTTGTACTCATCAATACAACTTCCGTATCACTTCTCATAATGCTGATGCCCTGAGAAGTAGGATATGCAGGAGAAAAGGATATACCACTATTACTAGTACTTTTTCCCGAATCGGTACCCTGCCAATTATGTACAAACAACCCATAGCCATGTGCCTTAGTTGCCAAGTCGACCGGATCACTTAATAATATCTTATTCATCTGACGAATATCATCAAGATGTCTCACCAATGGCTTTATTTCCTCTCCCTCTCTATCATAAAGAGCTTCTACGCTATAATAATCAAATGAAGCATTCCCCGATAAAGCTGCTAAATGCATTTGTGCAGAAATCGGAATACCAGAATTTGTTTCCATAATCATTCGAAAGTTTTTGCCTACATACGGCAGATTATTTCGCATACTAGCAACAAATGAAGCATCAGATGGGAAATGATGTCGATAAGTATCAATGCCAACAAAATCCAAATTAGTTGTTACTACAGATTTCTTTCGTGCTTCATTTTCATGTATCCGCCCGCACACATTCCAATATACGCAATTGGCACGCGTCCAAACAACATAATTTGATTGTTTAACTGCACTTGCTACTCCATTTAAGTAAGAAATAGCCAACTCATTGGGGAATGGAATTTTTTTCCCGATAAACTCATTATTGATTTGCACTCCTATTATAGGGTGTGTCAATCCATTAGCAGCATCCCATTCGGCTATGTGATTCATCACTTGATTCAAAACAAAAGTTTCCCTTTCCTGTAAACGATTATCTGCAATGTCCAACGTATAGTCTGACATATCTCGACGAATCATAAATTCACTTGTTGTCTCTGTCGAGTTAGGAGATGGAGAAAATAATACATAATCAGGCGTTCTTAGATGCACTGCATTTTTATTAGGACGACCTAACCATTGTACGTTTCCTCCACTATTTGCCCCAAACCAAAGTAATTCCATTTTCAGACCATATTTATTTACAATATTCAAATAATTGTCTAATATAGTCCAGTCAAATTGATTTTTCTTAGGTTCTACTTCATACCAATGTATTGGAACAGAAACTGTATTAAATCCATCACTAGCAATTTGTGCAATTAGCTTGTCACATAATTCCATACTCCATCCCTCTGAATATCTCAATAAATCAAGTCGAACCTGAATATTGGTCATATAAAAGGGAGTACCATTTACTCGAAGTACATACTTTTGCGTACCTTCCAATGAAGTATCTACCCAAGAAATTGGCTGAGATTTACCGCTTTTCATCTGATAATCAGACGAATAGGCCATATCAACTAAGACAAACGAGCTTAATATAATAAGAAATAGAAAAAAAATATTACGATACATTTTGTTTTTTGTTTATTAAAGTTTTATATAAATTAAAAATTTATATTTACCAACCAGGATTTTGAGTAAACTCGTCTTTATTCGTAATTCTATCCATCATAGTAGTAGGAATAGGACGCAATAAATGCTTCTCTGAAATGTTTGGTCGTCCTTCATAATTATATGCCTTTACTCGTTCAATTAATCTTCCCGTACGTTTCAAATCCGGCCAACGATGCATCTCTGCATTAAGTTCAAGAGCTCGTTCACTTAAAATTGTATCAATTGTTAATTCATTAGGATTATCCAATTTTGCTTGCTCATAAAGCTCTGGTGTCCAAGCCGCACGCTGACGTAAACGATTAAAGTAGATTATGCCCTCGTCTGCTTTTCCACTTTTCATCAATGCTTCAGCTGCGATTAAATACATTTCAGCTAAACGTATTACAATGAAATCAGTAGATCCGTTAACAGCTGATACAGTAGCTCTATTAGGATCATCCCATTTTGTAATTGAAGGGAATAACTCTCCTTTACCTATTTTCTCTTCTCCATGAGGTGAAGAAGCATCAAAATAATCGTCAATATCGTAAATGGTATATTTATTTTGTTTGGCAACTTTAACCTCTTCAGACACTGCAAATGGAGGAACCCATAATGCAGTATCACCAAATTGTTGTTCAGGTAAGTAAGAAGTTTTATCAGGATTATTGGTCAACCAAACTGTACGGAATGACTTATTGAAACGAGAATCCCACCATAAATTTTGAGCTGCTAAATTCATAAAATAGCGTGAAGGCATAAAGTTTCGATAAGGACGTCCATAAGGAATATCTCTAATCATTCCCGGAATATTATTCTCATATCTTCCATTAAACAATGCTTGTCCTTCATTTCCACTTGGACTTAATTTTAAATCTTCAGAATACGTTACAGCAAAGATGATTTCTTTGTTTTTTTGCCCACTATATCCCCATAAATCCGCGAAATCAGGCAATAATTCAAATGCATTACTATCAATAACTTTCTTAGCATATTCTGTTGCTTTCTCATAATTCTCTGTCCATAAATAGATACGTGCCAATAATGCTTGGGCTGCATATTTAGTTGCACGTCCATATTCATCTTGAGTATCCGGTAATAGAGTTTCTGCTTCCAAAAGATCTTCAATGGCTTGTTCGTATACTTCCGCTACAGGTGTATGGATTGCCGTAGTCTGAACAGAATGAACTTCATCTAACACCAAAGGAACATCTCCAAAATTCATTGCCAAAACATGATAATACAAAGCCCGTAAGAATAAAGCTTCTCCTGTTAAACTATTCTTGACACTTTCTACCAATTCAGAATCAAAATTTCCAATTCGTCCCAATAACGTATTACAAGCCGTAATACCTAAATAAAAATTATCCCAGACTCCTGAAAAAGCATCTGCAGAAGGAGTGAAAGTATATAGCCCATAAATAGTTTGCCCATCTCCTCCATTTATCCATAAATCTGTTCCCATCATATGAAGACGCCAACCATGTTTAGATCCCCAAAAGTTGCGAGTATATGAATAGCAAGAATTTATAAGGTTTTTAAATCCTTCCTCGGTGGTATAATAATCGTCTGCTACGGGCATACGAACATTTTCTTCCTCCAATGAACAACTCACAAGTAGTGAAATAGCAAACAAGCTAAGTAATATGGTTTTAATGATTTTCATGATACTTTCCATTTAAAATGTAACATTTAATCCTAATATAAAAGTACGTGTAGCCGGATAGGTGCTAGTGTCACCTGACCATTCTGGTTCAATATTTAATTCATCAATTTCTGATTTAGTCCAGTACCAAAGATTCTGACCAGTCAAATAGATACGAGCATTATTAATGTGTAAACGTTCAACTAAAGACTTAGGAAATGTATAACCTAAAGTTAAAGTTTTCAAGCGAATAAAGCTACCATCTCGATAAGTTAGACTACTACCATAAGATGGATAGGATTCCCATTGTTCATTAGGTCTCGGATAAGCATTGGTAGGATTTTCAGGAGTCCAATAATCCAATGTTGCTAATTTATTAAGCCTGCCTGAAGTTGGCTGATTCAAAAAACCACAAGAAGTTTCTTGTCCCCATCTAGTGTATAATTCAAATGCCAAATCCCAATTTCGCCATTTGAAAGAATTTACCATATTCAACACAAATTTGGGTTCCCGACTACCTATTATGATTCGGTCATCATCAGTATAACTACCATCCTTATTTCTATCCAACAGTTTGATTTGTCCTGGTTCACATCCATATCGAGCAGCCTCTTCTTCCTCACCTAACTGCCAAATACCTATTTTCTGATAACCGTAATAGACACTGATTGGATAACCGATAAACCACTTATTACCGATATCATCCACTTTTCCATTATAAAGTTCTACAATTTCTTCTCTATTCAAATAAAATGAGAAATCTGTATTCCAGTAAAAATTTCTATTCTGAATATTTAAAGTATGCAATCCGATTTCAATACCTTTGTTTTTGGTACTACCTACATTAGCTAATGTTTGCTTAAATCCTGTTGTAATAGGTAATTGACGATACATCAAAAGATCAGTTGTTTTACTCATATAAAGTTCCACATTTCCGTTAATACGTCCATCTAAAAAACCGAAATCTAATCCAAGATTATAAACAGAAGTAGTTTCCCATTTCAAATCTTGATTCGCAAGCTCCCCTGGGCGCATACCTAATCCAGAAACTTCATCGAATCCATATGATGTAGATGACAGATTTCCTTGTGTCTGATAAGGCTCAATAGCCTGATTACCTGCAACTCCATAACTAAAACGAAGTTTCAAATTCGACAACCAATTTTTAGAATTAGCCATGAAAGGCTCTTCCGATAGTCTCCAAGCAAAAGCCGCAGAAGGAAAATATCCCCACTTATGATTAGGAGAAAATTGGCTAGCTCCATCTGCACGCATAGAAACTGTAAATAAATAACGATCTTTTAAACCATAGAATGCACGTCCTGCAAAAGAAAGTAATTTCCATTCGGTTAGATTAGAACTATAGCCATTGACAGTAGCAGCAGTTCCAATGTTATACCAACGCGAAGGTAGATAGGGAATATCGTGAACACCTGTATAATTTTGCTCGGCATGCGAAGTTTGATAACTATGAATAGCAGTCAAAGTTATATGATGAATATTTTTAAATGTCTGATCATAAGTAAGTACATTCTCTATACTTAAAAGACTTTGTTCTTTATCAGTTAAGTAAGCAGCAGTAGTTCTACCAGAGCGATATCCCTTAATGGAATTTTCTCCAGTAGATTCTTTTACAGTATTTATATTAGCATCTGCACTAAAATTTACACGATATTTCAATTGTGGAAGTATATTCCATTCAGCATAAAGATTCACATAGGCCGCATAACGACGATCTTCCCACCGATATGAATCCCATAAAAGATCAGACAAAGGATGCCGACGATAACCATCATCAGCAGGATCGAAACGTGGAGAACCATCTTCATTAGTAGGTGAACCAAGCGGACTATTACGTAAAGCGTCTTCCAAAGCCATACTGACTTCCATATCTGAGTGCTTTTTATTATAAGATAACAAAGTTGAAAGTCCAATCTTCAAATTTCGTGTTAATTCTATATCTATATTAGGACGAATAGTATAACGTTCAAATTTACGAGATGGAAGAACGCCTTCTTGAGTAAATACATTAGCCGCAATACTGTATTGTACTCTTTCCGAACCACCCGATACAGAAAGTTGATGTTTCTGTTGTATACCTGTTTGATAAAGCATATCCTGCCAATTTACCGAATTACCTGCTTTATAATTTTCATATTCTACAGCATCTAAATACATACGATCTATCTCATCATCTGTACCGCTTTGACCTGCAGCTCTTGCAGCTTCGCGCTGCCAAGCTACGAATTGATTTCCATCCATCATTGGGATATCTCCATAAACAGTTTGGAGTCCCACATAACTTTCTAACGTAAATTTAGGAGTGCCAACTGTACCACGTTTAGTAGTAATAATAATCACACCATTAGCACCACGTGAACCATAAATAGCCGTAGAAGAAGCATCTTTCAGCACATCAATACTTTGAATGTCATACGGATTAATATCATTCAATGATCCATAAAATGTTGTTCCGTCCAATATAATAAGTGGATCATTAGATGCAACAAATGAACGGTTACCTCTCAATAAAATACTACCATTATCACCAGGATTAATACCTGTGGATACAACATCCAACCCAGGAATACGACCAGCAAAGGCTGCACTTAAATCAGAAATAGGTCTATCAGCAATCTCTTCACTCGATATAGAAGCGACTGAACCTGTCAAATCCTTTTTTTTCTGTGTACCATAACCAATAACAACCACTTCATCCAACATCTCCGTATCATCTTTCAGCATCACATTCATTTCTTTGCCGGAAACTGCTTTTACATCTTGCGCTACATACCCAATGTAAGTAATCTGTAGAACGGCATCGGACGGAACTTCTAGCACAAACCGTCCGTCTATATCGGTTATCGTACCTATGGATGACTGACCTTTAACCGTTACATTGGCTCCAATCACCGGCTCCCCATTCGTATCTTTCACCGTACCCGTCACTTTCTGCTTGGACTGAACGGACTGGGGTTGCTGAGTAATCTTCTTAATAATGATATTTTTCCCCTGTATCTCGTAGGAGACATTCTGACCTTGCAAAATCTGCTTCACGGCTTCTTCCAACTGACCGGCATTGACCGATACTGTTTTTTCCGTATCTACATCACCGGCGATGTATACAAAAGAGTAACCACTCTTGGATTGCAACTCCGTCATAGCTTTCTTCACGGAGACATTTTGCATTTTTAAGGATAACGTTTGGGCATAGATTCCCCAATGGAGACCTAACAAAGCTACAACCAGTAGCATTGCCTTTTTCCTGTAATTCATAAAAATAAAGACTTAAAAGATTAATAAAAAATTGAATAAGAGGTGTCCCCTAAAGAATGTTTTCGTAACTTTGCGACATCCTTTAGAAAACTGTTCATAAAGCGGTAGGTAAGAAAGGAAACTGTAGTCGGAAGATGGGCCAAATCTTCCGACTTTTTTGTTCCTGAAAGTCAACCTCTTCTTACCTCTCTGAAAATGCTGGTGGTTCGGTATTTTCCATGATTTCAATACATTTTAAAGGTTAATATAAAATAATAGTTTGCTCTTTCTTCGCATAGCGTATCTTGCCGGTTGCCTTCAAGGCTTCCAATACATCCTGAATGGTTTGCTCCGAACGGTTAAAACGACCATAGAAACGATAACCGGCCAACGAATCTGTCTCTAAGCGAATAGACACTCCATAGGTACGCTCCAATACGTTGATGACTTCCGGCAGCAAGGTCTCGTCAAAAGAAAGAATGCCCCTCTCCCATTGCGTGTCGGCCGCTATGTCTGCCTTCCGCTCTACTTTCATGAAGCCTTCCCGCTTATTTAAAATGACCCGCTCATCGGGCATCAATATCTTTTCCGACTCCGTACGGATTTCGTTCTTCAATGCTACTTTCCCTTCTATCAAGGACACAACGACATCGGCATCTTCCGGATAATCCCTGAAATTGAACTTCGTGCCCAAAACCTTGACTTGCAAGTTTTCCGAACGCACATAGAAAGGAACTTCCGCATTATGCGCCACTTCGAAGTATCCTTCGCCTTGCAAACGGACTTCCCGGCTGTCTACACCGAAATCCTGTGCATAGACGATGCGCGAACCGGCATTGAGCACTACCGATGTGCCATCCGGCAAGCGTACATGGGCCTGCGAACCGATGGGAGCCTGCATCTCGATATCGGCCAAAGCATTTTTCAAATCGGTTCCACCCCGTTGATAGGAGAAATAAGCAACCAATCCCACCAAGGCCACTACGGCGGCATACTTCACCCAACCCCATAAAGGAGTCTGCTTATGCAAAGTACGATGCGCTTCCACCCGGGTCTGGAATTTCCGGAAAGCCGCTTCCGAATCGTACAACACACGTTCTTTCTCCTGAATGGCCGAGAACCAGACTTCCTGACGGTGCATGAAGTATGCACGATGTTCTTCCGACTGGGCTATCCAAGCGTTCAGTTTTTCTTTTCCTTCCGGGTTCAGTTGGCCCGATAAGAACAGGGTGATTAACTCGTCAATATGTACGTTTTTCTCTTCCATTTTGTAGGGTTTCTATAGGTAAGACGATATTTTCAAGAAGATGGGTAGTCCGAATGAAGATTTTTTTCACTTCACCGATAAAAACAGCATGATAAGCCCGATCAGATACTTTCCCAACTCGTCGTGCAGACGAGCCAAGGCATTCTTGATGTGATACTTAACAGTGTTGACGGAAATGTTCAGCTCACGGGCAATTTCTTCGTATTTCTTTTCTTCAAAACGACTTTTCAGGAAAACTTGGCGACACTCGTCCGGCAAACGACGGATGGCGGCATGGATTTCATGCTCTAACTCGCGCTCCAATAATTGACCCAAAGGATAATCGTCCGACAGGATATAACGGTCTTTCAACGAAGCCTCTTCGCCCCAGGCAGAAAAGGACACTTCCCGCTGTTCGTGCGAAGAAGATAGGAAATCCAAACAACGATTGCGAACGGCTTGAATCAGATAGCTGCGCAAGGAAGTCCGAATGTCCAACGTCTCGCGCACTTCCCATAGGTGAAAGATGACATCGCCTACCAACGTTTCCGCCAGAAACGAGTCGCCTACAAACTCCTTGGCCACATGACACAACACTGCATAGTGATGCCGATAGAGGTATCGGTAAGCCTCCTCATTTCCTTGCTTCAATTGTGCGATGACCAATTGCTCCGTGTTTTCCATGCTATTCCATTTTATTTGTTGGGCAAATTTAGCAAAATCCCGAAAATAACAAGACGCTTCCTGTTTATTTTCCATCGGTGAAACATCGGGTGAAAGGAAGGTGAAAGATGTATGTTTCACCACATATAGCTAATAATCAACTGATTAAATGCTGTGTGAAAGCGTGAAGGCAATTTAATGAAGAACTAAAAATGAAGAATGAAGAATTTCGCAGTAGTACTTACTTGGCTGGTGAAGTATATCTTTTAATGTGATAGGAAGTTTCTTTAAAGGGGACGTGCCGTCCCATTTAATGTAATCCATAAAAACATAGTATCTTTTTCCCCTTCACATACGTTGTTTCCGGTTAAAAGATACTATGCTTTGAGTGATTGGATACCGTCCTTATCGAACGATGCGAGCAATTCGCGGTCTTTCCATGTCTGCAAACTACAATTTTCGGTATACATGCTCCATGTACCTTCCGTTTCATCCACTTTATAAACACCATTGAAGAAAGCCGGGTCTTCGGGCATCAGTCCTTCCACCAAGGGGCGAATGCCATAGAGATTCAACAACTTCCCGGTATCCCACATATTATCCACCAGTTCTGCCTCACTCAGCTTCAAGGCAAATTCATTGTTACCCTTCATCTCGCTATTGGCATAATCAGTCATGAAAGCCCACTTGGCCGGCACCTTTTCCCACGTCTTGTTCAGCGTAGTAAAGGCAACTTGCTTCACGTCGCTCTCAGTCTCGGGTTCCACCGGAGCGGCACAAGCCACATAAGAGGTAGAAGCCTGCAACTCGTCGAACAAGTAGGTTTTACCTCCCTGTACCACTTCGTCCTCATGCGAAGCTGCCAAGGAAGTCATTTCCTCCATCAGATTGCCTTTCACGGCTTGATACTCGGCATCGGTAAACAGATGCACATAATACTTACCCTCTTCCGTCGACGGGATTACTTGCACGCCTGCCGAAGTGTTCTTCACAGCTCCCGCCTTCACCTCCAGTGTCAAGGGGACGGGAGGTTCTTCCATCCCGTTTTCGGCATCATCATCTTGACAGGCCGCCAGACACAAGGCCAGCATCAAGCAAGAAGCTGGCCATAAAAAACGCTTTTTGTTTCTCATGTCGTTAGTCACTAATTACGTTGTTTGTAGTAAATAATTTAGATAATTTATAGTTTACATGTATTATGTTTATGTTCGCTTAAAAAGGCATACGTTTTTTTAAAGCGCAAAAGTAGCTAAATACTGCATCGTCCTATACGCTTTTTTTAGCCAAAACAAACACTTAGAAGCCAACTTTGAACTATAATCCATGTATTTGAACTGGAGTGCAGGTCTCTTTTGACACGAAAAGGCTAACTTTGCCTGCATCAACAACAATCATGAACTATGAATAAAAAATGTCTATTACACCTGACAGGATATATCGGAATCATCCTTTGCCTGTCCTGCTTGTGCAAACCCATAAATGGCGTTGCACAAAACCGTATCGCTCTCCCACAAAAGCATGAAGTGGGACCTGCCTGTATGCCTGACACCCTTGCCCCCATCCAGGCTCCCTTCCCCATGCCTGCGATGCAACTTCCTTCGTTCCCTGACCGGAAAGTAACCGTATCCATGAACGCGAAAGGGCTTTCCACCCAACGCATCCAGGAAGCCATCGACCAATTGGCAGAAGAAGGCGGAGGTACCGTCATGATCCCCGACGGCCGATGGAAAACAGGACGCATCACGCTGAAGAGCCACATCAACCTGCATCTGTCGGAAGGAGCGGAGTTGCATTTCAGCGGAGAGATTGAGGACTATCTGCCGGTGGTCTTTACCCGCGACGAAGGCATTGACATCTATTCGTTGGGTGCCTGCATCTATGCTTGCGATGCGGAGAACATCGCCGTCACGGGCAAAGGACGTATCGTCGGACCCTCCACTGATTGTGAAATCTATCGCATCAATCACGAAAAGGCATTGAACATCGAAGGCGTAGTGGCTCAGAAACCATTGGCCGAACGGGTGTATGACGGAGCCAACGGTGGAGCGGTCTTCCTGCCCAAGACCATCGCCCCCATCCGTTGCAAGAACCTGCTCATCGAAGGCGTGACCCTGGACCAAGGACTCTTCTGGAACATCGTGCCCCAGTATTGCGAGAACGTCATCATCCGGGGTGTGACTGTGACGAGCTTCGGACACGGGAGGACGGACGGCATCGACATCGACTCCAGTCGGGATGTACTGATAGAATACTGTTCGCTCGACTGTCAGGACGATTGCTATACCATCAAGTCCGGAAGAGGCAACGACGGTGAACGGGTGGGACGGCTCTCGGAGAACATCGTCATCCGGCACAGTTTGGCCAAGCGCGGGGCCGGAGGTATCGTGTGTGGCACGGAGACGGCCGGAGGCATCCGTAATGTCTACCTGCACGACTGTGTGTTCGACGGGACCGACCGGGCTTTCCGCTTCAAGACACGCCGCACCCGGGGAGGCTTTGTGGAGAATGTCTACGTGGAGCGCGTCCGGGCCAACGTCATTCACCAAGCCCTGTGTGTGGAGATGTTGGGCTCTGCCAAGTGGATGGGCGAACTGGCCAAGCGCTATCCCGTCCGCGAAGTGACGCCTCTGACACCCTGGATACAGAACATCTCCGTCCACGATGTCGAGATAGGCGGATGCCGGACGCTGGTCGATGTATCGGCCTTGCCCGAAAAGCCCGTCAAGAACCTCTTCTTCGGCAATGTCACCGCCCGGTGTGAGCGTATCGGACGGGTGGACGATGCCGTCAACTTCTCCATCAAGGACATTCATGTCGATTCGGCCGACTCCCTGCTCAGTATTGACAACTGCGACTATGCCTCCTTCTTCGGCTTCAGCAATACGCGAAGCAAGCAACCCGTCCGCATCCAGAAGAAAGGGGGCGAGTGCCGCTACCTCAACATACAGAACTATCCCCTGCAACCGGTACACTACCAATCGATACGTCCCGGCGAAGTGTGGCTCGACACCGAAGGCAAACCCATCCAGGCACACGGCTTCCAGGTGACCTACCGCGACGGGAAGTATTATTGGTATGGCGAGGACAAGACGAACACCCTGTTCGGCACCAACCGCATGTTTGGCGGCGTGCGATGCTACTCGTCCGAGGACTTCTACAACTGGAAGGACGAAGGACTGATTGTCGTGCCCGACACCGACCCGGCTTCCCCCCTGCACCACTGCCAGAAGCTGGAACGCCCGCACATCCTCTACTGCCCCACGACGGGACGCTACGTGTGCTGGCTCAAGTCGCAAGCCAACGACGGTCACTTCGTGATACTGGAAGCCCGCGACTTCCTCGGCCCCTATAAATATGTGCAGAGCCTGAAGCCCCACGGATTTGCCGTAGGCGACTTCGACATGTACAGCGACCCGGAGACAGGAAAGGGTTACGTGTGGTTCGAACGCCCGCACTGGGAGCAAATCTGTGCCGAACTCTCTGCCGACTATCTGGACGTGAGCCAGACGTACTCCGAACACTTCGTCGGCCAGACACCGCCCCGCACCCGCGAAGCCGCCGCCCACTTCGTAATGGACGGACGCCACTACCTCTACACCTCGGGCACCACCAGTTATACGCCCAACCCCTCGGAAGTGGCCGTGTTCGACGACTATCACGGGGAATATACCGTGCTGGGCGACCCGCACGTAGGCGACCCCTATGCCCATTCCTTCTGCTCGCAGATTACCAGCGTCATCAAGATACCCGGCAAAGACCTCTACGTGGCCCTGGCCGACCGTTGGCAGCCTCACACCAACCGCACGGACATCCCGCAGAAGGAGTGGAAGTCCTTCCTCGCCCGCTATGAGGACCACCACCCCTACCCGCGCGACTTCCAAGCGCCTCGCACGCCCGACCGCTTCTACACGCTGGTCAGCCCCAGTCAGGACGTCTACAAAGCCACCTACGTCTTCCTTCCCATCGTGGTGAAAGACGGCATCCCGATGATTGAGTGGAAAGACGAATGGCGATTGGAGGACTATCCTTAAAATAGTGGGGGTGCACACTTGCAGGCAAGTGGGGGTACGCACTCGTAGGCAAGTGGGGGTGCACACTCGCAGGCAAGTGGGGGTGCACACTCGCAGGCAAGTGGGGGTGCACACTCGTAGGCAAGTGGGGGTGCACCCTATTAGGCAAGGGTGGGTGCACCCTACTAGGCAAGGGTGGGTGCACCCTATTAGGCAAGGGTGGGTGCACCCTACTAAGCAAGGGTGGGTACACCCTTGAAATGAAGTAATCAAACCATTTATACCATTATATATATGAATAACATGTATCGACTGAAACACTTGACTATCTTGCTCGCCCTGACGCTGTGCGCGTGCCGTCCGAGCACCCCAAACCTCAGTGAAGTGTATGCCGAGTTCCGCGCTGCACCCGACTCTACGCGCACCAAAGTGTGGTGGTTTCATGGCGAAACGCCAACCACCCACGAAGGCATCACCGCCGACCTCGAAGCCTTCAAGCAGGCCGGCGTGGGAGGTGTGGTGTATTATGACCAAGTGCATGGCGATGCCCAAGGAGCCTTCCCCATCTTCTCGCCCGAATGGTGGGATGCCCTGAAGTTCGCCGCCCGCGAAGCCAAGCGATTGGGACTGACCTTCGAAATCAACCTCAGCAACGGGTTTGTGGCGGGAGGACCTTGGATCACCCAAGCGATGAGCATGAAGCGCCTTTGCCAAAGCGAGGTCGTGCTGAAGGCCGGAGAAGCCTACGACGATACGTTGCCCCGCCCGGCGAAGGATGAGTTCTGGGACGTACGCACACTGGCCTTCCCCGTGCCCGACGAAGTGGAGTGGGAAGAGAAAGTATTGCTCGACAAGACTCGGAAGTTCGACTCTCCCGCCCTGCTGACCTACGACTTCGGACAGCCTTTCACCGCACGCTCCCTGACGTATAGCGAATATTGCCTCTCGAAGCATCCCACAGGAGCCATGAACATGCCGGGCGAACCCAGCGATAAGTTCTATGGAGACGGCTACCTCGAACTGCCCAGCATCGGCCAACTGGAGGCTTCGGACGATGGGCGGACGTGGCGCGTGGTGAGGGATATTCCAACGCTCTACAAGATACACTACAAGCAGAAGACACTCTCCTTCCCGGCGACGACGGCACGCTATTTCCGCCTGAACCTGCACGACTGGAACCGGCCCGACGGGCAACGCAAGCGCACCCTCGAACTCCGCCGCGCCATCCTCTCCTCCCAGGCCAAGACCGATGAGTGGGAAAACCGGGCGGGACTGGTGAGCGAATACATCGGCGAGAATCCCACTCCGGCCTACAGTCGGGGAGAGGTCATCGACCCCGAGCGAATCATCGACCTCACGAATCAGCTCCAATCCGATGGACGCCTCACCTGGACAGCACCGGCAGAAGGCAAGCAATGGGTCATTGTCCGCATCGCACAGACCTCGACAGGCGGACATACGAAACACGGACGACCCGGACAAATGGGATTGGAGTGCGACAAGCTCTCGAAAGAAGCCGCCCGGATGCAATGGGACAACTTCGCCCAAGTGCTGTTGGACACGCTCGATGCCTACGGAGTGAAGCCTTCGGGCGTCATCATGGATAGCCACGAGATGGGAAGCCAGAACTGGACATTCGGCTATGAACAGGAGTTCCAAGACCTACAAGGCTATGACCTTACGCCCTACCTGCCTGCCCTGCTGGGATATGTCGTAGGGTCGAAGGAGGAATCGGACAAGATTCTTTTCCACCATCGGCAAACCATCGCCCATTTGGTGAATCACCGCTACTTTGCCACGCTGGACACCCTCGCCATGCAAGCCGGCGTGATGCTCACTGCACAGGCCACGGGCAACGGACAAAGCATGACCTCGGACAACATCTCGGCCAAAGGTGTCGTCCGCCGTCCGCAAGGAGAATTCTGGGGCAAGCACATCCATGGATGTTACGACATCAAAGAAGCATCATCCGCCGCGCACGTCTACGGAAAGCAGATTGCTTCGGCCGAAGCTTTCACGGATGTGACTTACAGTCAGACATTGGCCTACTTCAAGAACCTGGCCGACTATGCCTATGCCTACCAGCTCAATGAGTTTGCCGTATGTGCCAGTGCCTACCAGCCTTGGTTGGACAGGAAACCGGGCAACACAGCCACCTTCCGCCAATATTGCTTGAACCGCAACAACACGATGTGGCCGCTGAGCCGAGGCTTCTGGGACTACCAGTCGCGTTGTGCCTACCTGATGCGTCAGGGCGAACCCGTGGTGGACCTCTGCATCTATCTGGGAAGCGAGGTGTCCAACAAAATCCTCTCCCATCGCTTGCCCGCCATCCCCGAAGGATACGATTGGGATGTATGCACCGACGACGCCCTGCTGCGCCTCTTATCCGCCCAAGACGGAAAATTGACCACCCAAAGCGGCATGACCTATCGGGTGCTCATCATCGAACGACTAGCCCGACTGACGCCGGAAGCGGAGAAGAAAATCAATGTCCTCCGGACACAAGGCGTGCCCGTATATGATGCCCGCACGAAGGGAGACTATGAGCTTCCCAACTTTCTGAACTCCATCGGCCTGACGCCCGACGCCTCATTCACCAGCGCCAATCGGCCCGACAATCGGCTGCTCTTCGCCCATCGGCGTACGCAGGATGCCGACTTCTACTTCTTCAACAATCACAGCGACCGACCCTTTGCGCAAGACATCGTGCTCCGGGAAGCAAAAGGCAAACAGGCCGAATACTGGAGCCCCGACACCGGCGAGCGTTATGCCTTGAACTCCTCCCCCACGACCGACGGACACTTAACCGTCCACCTGGCGCTCGATGCACACGAATCAGGCTTCCTCGTTCTTCACGCCTCCGACGCCCTGACCCGACCGGCCTTGACCAGCACTTGGGGCGAGGAAGAAACCCTCATCCCACTCGACGAGAATTGGCAAGTGGACTTCCTGCTTCCACGAGGCACAAAGCGTATCACCATGCCCCGACTCATCGACTGGACCCAGCTCGATGAAGAAGCCTTGAAGCATCACTCGGGAACAGCTGTCTATCACAAAACCTTCGGTGCTCCCCGCCCGGCTCACGACGCCCAACGAACCTATGTGCGGATAGAAGGACTCGAAGCTACCTCACGCGTATGGATCAACGGACAGGAAGCCGGATACGTATGGTGTGCCCCATGGGAAGTGGACATCACTCCTTACCTCAACGAAGGCGAAAACACCCTGCGCATCGAAGTGGCCAACCAACTGACCAACCGCATGATAGGAGACCTCGCCCTGCCCGAAACGGAACGCATCACGTGGGGCACCAGTCCGTTGGTGAAGCCTGGCGATTCTCTGCTTCCGGCGGGAATCACCCGAAGTGTGAAGCTAGTAGTGCGATAATTCAAAAATAATCGCTTACTTTGCACGCAAAAAAGCAAGAATACCATGCCAAACATCCGCTTTTTAAAACTGCTTTTCTGTTCGCTGTTCGCCTGCATACTGGAGGCAGAAGCATTTGAAGCTGCCGAAATCCTGACGCTGACGGACAGAAACGGCCTGTCACAAAACACCGTACGTTGCATGATGGTGGACCGGAGAAACTTCCTCTGGCTGGGCACGGTGAATGGGTTGAACCGATTCAACGGACAAGATTTCCTTGTGATTCATCCCCGGCAAAGACAAGCCTCCGGAAGAGCAGATAGCCGCATACGGGAGTTAGTAGAAGACTTGCATGGATTCATCTGGATACGCACTTTTTCGAACACCGTGTTTTGCTATGACACGAAGCGCGAAGGAATGACGGAGTATGCACGAGAGGGTGAGGCCATGACCTTCGCGCACATCTATCCGTTAGCCAATGGAGACGTATGGCTTTGGGGAGACGAAGGTTGCATGCGAGTAAGATATACCCACGGGAAGCACGAGACATGGTGCCCGGAAACAGGAACGAACAAGGAAATCCTCTTCTTGCGCGAAGATGCGGGGGGACGCATCTGGATGGGCACTCCCCAAGCTCTATACCTCGTGGAAGGAGACCGGGTGAGTCTCCTGCGCCAAGGTCGCTATTGGGACGCCCTGCCTGTAGGAGAAGAAATCTACCTGGCAGGAGACCAGGAGTTGGTCGGCCTTCGGGCAGACAATGGCAAGCCGTCGTTCCGCCTCACCCTCTCCCGCCCCGTGAAGCATGCCCGGCTGTGCGCCTTGCACAAGGGCGTGCTCTTGCTGACTTCCGATGGAGATACCCACCTCTTCGATAGCCGTACACAGAAAGCTTTGCCCATAGCACGTTTCTTCGACGGAAAAGAGATGAAGCAAGCCCATTTCCAAATTGACAACCGGGGAGAAGTGTGGGTATACAATCGGACGGGCATCCTCTGGAGACATCGGGCAGACAACAGCTTCGAACCGCTCCATCTGATTCCTTCCGACATACTGAAGCTAAACGAGTTCGAACAATTCCAGATGCATCACGATTCGAGAGACATCATCTGGATTTCGACCTTCGGAAACGGGTTGTTCGCCATCCACCCGGACGGAAGCCTCACACACTTCACCAAAGGCTCCCGTTTTCCCACCAACTATTTGTATGGCATTACCGAAGATGCTTCGGGTGAAATATGGGTAGGAACGGAATTGGCCGGACTCATCAAAATATCCTTACCCGACTATGCCATCCAACCTTTCTATCCTGCACCGGAAGACGGCATCGAGCGAAACAACGCCGTGCGACTCATCTTCAAAGACAGCGAAGGACACTATTGGCTGGGCACAAGAGACGGACATCTGTACGTGTGCGACGAGCGGATGAAACGCCTGCATACACATCACATCGAAGGTGGATTGCCTTTCGCCTTGACGGAAGACACACTGGGCTACAAATGGCTGGGAACCAAAGGAGCAGGTTTGTTTATCCTATCGCCCGGAGGAGAGCGAATCGTGACGCATCACAACTTGCCTACTCCCGACGGACAAGCTTCTACGCGCGACAACATATACAGCCTGCTGCGCGACCGGAAGAATCGCATCTGGGTGGCCACACTGGGCAAAGGCTTATTCTTGGCCGAACGAAACGGAGAGAAGCTCAACTTCCGCTCCTTCGCCTTCCCCGACATGCACCAGAACCGGATGCGTGCGCTCATTCAAGACAGCCGGGAGGGACGGATATGGATAAGCTCAGACGACGGACTTCTCTCCTTTCAGCCCGAAACCCTCATCCAGACGCAACAACGGGGGGAAAACATCACTCAAGCATGCACCCGCCAACTGAACGACCGGGAAGTGAAAGTGGTGTATGAAGACCACCGAGGACGCATTTGGGCGGGAGTAACCGGAGGCGGGCTCTACTTGCTCGAAGGCGAAGGAAAACACTACGGACGGGCCAACGGACTGGCCAACGAAACCATACAAGCCATCGTTGAGGACAACGAAGGCTACCTGTGGGTGAGTACCGAAAGCGGCATCTCGCGCCTGAACGAAAGCACAGACCGATTCGAAAACATCGTCTACTCCAACCAACGTTCACCACTGGTTTTCAACGAACTGGCGTGCTGGAAAGAGCAAGACGGAACCCTGTTGTTCGGCAGCTACGAAGGCATCTATCGCTTCAACCCTGCGCAAGTACACTTTGATACCTATGCCCCCGATGTACGCCTCACCCGGCTCTTTCTTCACGGCGATCCTGTCTCACCGGAGGAAGAAGACTCACCGCTGCAAACCAGCTTGGACAACACCAAAGAACTGGTGCTGAAGCACGACCAGAATTCCTTCAACCTGGAATGCACCCTGCTCAACTATCACGCCCCGGAGTTGAACCAATATGCCTACCTGCTGGACGGATATGAAACAAGCTGGAACCGAAGCGTAGGCAATCCGCTTGCAGCCTATCGCAACGTACCCCCCGGACGCTATGTCTTCAAAGTACGGGGAGCCAACAGCGCAGGCGTGTGGAGCCAACACACCACCGAGTTGCCCATCCGCATCCTTCCCCCTTGGTGGAAATCGACCGGAGCCATCATCCTCTACTTTATCGCAGGAATCCTATTGGCGGGAATAACATTGCACATCGTCCTGAAGATGAACCGGCTGCGCATGAATGTGGCCATCGAAAAGCAACTCACCGAATACAAACTGCGCTTCTTCACCAACATCTCACACGAATTCCGCACGCCGCTTACCATCATCCGAGGCATCGTCGAGGAGATGAACACACGACCCGCTACTAACCCCGATACTGCCGAACAAGTCAAGTTGCTTAACCAAAGCTCCAACCGACTGATGCGACTCATCGACCAGCTACTCGAGTTCCGACGCCTGCAAAACAACAAGATGGCACTCAACCTCGAACCTACCGAAGTGAACGGATTCTTCCGCGAAATACACCATGCTTTCGAGGAAATGGCCCGGAGCAAAGCCATCGACTACCAATTCGAGTCGAACACACCCGGACGTATCCTCTTGCTGGATCGAAGCAAAATGGACAAAGTGGTCTACAACCTCCTGTCCAACGCCTTCAAAAACACCCCTACGGGAGGAGCCATCAGTCTGACCCTCAGCGTGGACGAAGCACAGGACACCTTCACCCTGCGCGTGGCCGACAGCGGACGAGGCATTCCACCCGAAAAGCGACAAAAGCTCTTCAACCGCTTCGAACAGATACGCTATACGGCCGAAGGAACCGGCATCGGACTACACCTCACCGCCGAACTAATTAAGGTGCATCACGGCAGCATCGCCTACGAAGACACACCCGGCGGAGGAGCCACCTTCTGCGTCAGCCTACCCCTGGCCGCCTCGAACTACGACCCCGCGGACATCGTGAAGGATGACCTCAACACGCCCCGCACACGCCCCGACGAAGCAACAGCCCCCACTGCTACCGAACCTGTCGCCACCGACGCCGGCGAGAAGCCTTACGGAACCTATCGCATCCTCGTCATCGACGACGAAGAAGACATACGCACCCTAATTACCCGCCAACTGAGCCCCTACTTCACCCTGACCACTGCCAGCAACGGACGCGAAGGACTGGAACGACTGGCCGAGGAGCAACCCGACCTCGTGGTGTGCGACATCATGATACCCCAAATGAACGGCATCGAATTCACCCACCGACTGAAGTCCGACTTCAACATCAGCCACATACCCGTCATTCTGCTCACCGCCTACTCCTCCGAAGAACTGCAACTGCAAGGCATGGAGAACGGAGCCGACGCCTACATCACTAAGCCCTTCAGCCTGCGCTACCTGCTGGCACGCATCATCGGCTTGATAGAAAACCGCCAAAAGTTACAACGACGCTTCAGCACCGAACCCGGAGTGGCCACACCCCTCATCAGCACCACCCATCCGGACAAAGCTTTCCTTGAACAGCTCAATGCTCTGGTCGATGCCAACCTCACCGACCCCGAATTCCGCTTCGACACCCACATCGCCGACTTCGCCCTGAGCCGCACCGCCTTCTTTGCCAAAGTGCGGAGCCTCACAGGTTACTCCCCCCAGGAATACATACGTCATCTGCGCATGAAAAAAGCCAAAGAACTACTGGCCGACGCCTCGCTAAACATCTCCGAAGTGGCCTATCGCGTGGGCATGAACGACCCGTTCTACTTCAGCCGTACGTTCAAGAGCGTTGCAGGATGCTCGCCCACCCAATACCGCAAGCAGATTTTATCCGAAGGAAATGCACCCACCTCATAGCTGACAACAAACATCCTCGTTGCCTTGTTGAGTTGTTACTTGTCAACTACAAGATGTGCTTGCGAAAGTTGAATAAACAATAGCAAAACACTGAATTATATTTCAAAAAGTCATAGATACACGAATTTTACTGACTCCACCATTTTTCTACTCATGAAAAATAGACGTTAAAGACTGCAAAAAACAGTCTTCCGATGCGTTACATACGATGTTTTGGGACAAAACATACCTTCTTATAAGGCATTACATTGCTTCTTCCAAGGGTAAACAAGCAACCTTCCACGGGTAATTGGACAACTACGCATGGGTAGTTGAGCGTTTTTTAGAGGCAACTTTGTCAATATTTAGAAAGAAATGAGAGAATTTCGGGCTTCTGAAGGTCGTTCCTCGCTCTACTTGGCATGTTCTCAAGTGTTAATTTTCGACTTATCTAATTAATAATAAGCAAGTAAGACGTTTTTTCTTTCGCTTAAAATCCACCACGACGTACTTCGGTCGGAAATACGCAATTCTCAGCGATTGGGAAAGACAAAGTGTCAGAATGTCAAAAGGAAGAAAAGACCAGAATATAGGCCGGGTAGAGTTTGAAATTCTCAAAATTCTTTCTTATTTTTGCTCCCGTAAATTTGCAAGGAGTACCGACTATGAACAAATCGTTGAAACGCACCTTGAAAGTCGCTGCCCTCACCTTATCAGGACTTGTGACACTCGTGATAGCCGTCATCGGCATCGCCATTTACTTCATCTTCACTCCTGCCAAACTCACCCCGATGGTGGTAGGAGTAGCCAACCAGCACCTCAACGCCAAACTGGACTTGGAAAGTGTTGACCTGACGTTCTTCTCCTCCTTCCCCCGCTTCGGCCTGCGACTGAAGGATGGCGTATTGGTTTCCAAAGCCTTGCGCGACACGCTGTGGTTGCGGCGCGACACGTTGCTCACCTTCAGCCGCGCCACGCTGGTAGTGAAGCCGCTGGACTACCTGCGCGAGAAGAAAATCAGCATCCACCGCCTCACGCTGGACAGTGCGCGTGTCTATGCCCACATCGACAAGGAGGGACGCGCCAACTGGAACATCCTGCCGACGGCAGCTGAACCGATACAGACCGACACACTGACCAGTGACACGACCCGACTGGCTCCAGGAGGCATCGACATACGCCGCGTAGCCCTGCGCCATGCCGTGATGACTTTCGACGACCGTCAGGCGCGGGTGTTTGCCAACCTGTGGGATGCCAACCTCCAACTACAAGCACGTCTGCACGAACGGGGCGTAATGATGAAAATGGACTACAGCAACCGGAACATCCTGTTCTGGCAAAACGGCGAACTGCTGGCCAACCGCATCGCCACACACCTACAGACGGACATTGTGCTGGATCGTGCCCGACGCACCATGACACTGAACGACGCCCTGCTGGACGTAAACGGTGTGCAACTGGACCTGCACGGCACGTTGAAGGGAGACACAGCCCGACGAGCCGCCCACATAGACCTGACATACAGCCTGCATGCGCCCTCGCTGGAAACGGTGCTGCGCATGGTACCCGAGAGCGTGCTGAAGAAGCAAGACGTAAGCGCCCAGGGCGAAGTGCTGGTGCAAGGCACATTAAAAGGACTTTATGGTAAGAAGCAAATGCCGCTCATAACGCTCCAGGTGGGCATCAAGGAGGCTTCGGCGCACTATAAAAATATGCCCTATGGAATAGACGAAATTACGGCCGACTTCTTCGGTCAAGTGGACTTGATGAAGCAAGACAGTTCGTATGCCGACCTGAAAATCTTCCGTTTCCGCGGAGCACACACCGACATCCTGGCCGATGCCCGGGTGGACGACTTGCTGGGCGACCCGCTCCTCACGTTCCACACCACGTCGAGTGTCGACCTAACCGCCTTGGCACAGACCTTCCCCCTGCAAGAAGGCGTGAGCATGGGTGGAACGCTGGATGCCGACTTGCGTCTGCGCACCCGTCTGTCGACGTTGAAAAAACAAGATATAGGACATATCCGGGCAGGCGGTAAACTGAAGATGAAAGGCCTCTTCCTGCGCGACGTGAACAAGGCGTTCAACCTGCAAGCCGATGCCTCCCTGGCCTTCATGGGAAACAACGTGCTGGGGGCACAAGCTACCATCAGCAACCTGCAACTCACCTCCCGCCGACTGGGAGCCAACATGCAGGACATCACCGCCCGCATTGGCACTACCAATCTGCAAGACACCACCCGCATTGCTCACTTGAAAGCCGACCTGACGATGAACCGCCTCCGGGCTTCCCTCCCCACGGACTCCATCGAAGCCTATTGCGGCAAAACCACCGCCCACGTCGAACTGAAACCCAGCGAACGAAATCCCGAACGTCCACACATTAGCTTCAATTTGAAAGCCGACACGCTGTGGGGACGTATGGGCGACTCACTCCGAGCCTTCTGCGGAAGTACCTCGGCCGACATCACCCTACAACCGGGCAAGCGAAACACCGACAAGCCACAGATAGGCTTAAAGCTCAATGCCGATACATTGTTCTGTCGGATGGGAACGATGCGCATGAATATGGACAAGGCAGGCATTGCCCTGACTGCCAACAAAGTTCGCGACTCGCTCTGGATTCCCCGAGGTATCGTCGGCTTCAACCGCCTGCGTGTGCGTGTGCCTCAGTGTGCCCTGCCCATTCGCATGCTCAAGACCTCCCTCACCGTAGGCAACCGCGCCATCACCCTGCGCAACGCCACCCTGCGCATCGGTCGTTCCGACCTGACCGCCAGTGGTGCCGTGCATGACCTGTATGGAGCCATGCGCCATCACAAGACGCTGCGAGCCAACCTCGAACTGACTTCACGAAACCTGAACGCCAACCAACTCATCCGCTCGCTCTCCTTCCCCACCGACACGCTGCAAGCAGAGACCGATACCACCTCAACCGACCTACGCCTCTTCGTCATCCCGGAGAACATAGACTTCGAACTGCGAACCAACCTGCGCCGTGTGCGCTACGGCAAAATGGTCTTTGAAGACGTGAAAGGCGATGTCGACATACGCAACCAAGCCATCCACTTGAAGGAACTGAGCATGCGCGGATTGGGCGCTACCATGAACACTACCCTACTCTATCGGGCCGCGCAGAAGGAAGCAGGCTTTGCCGGATTCGACTTCAAGCTGGAAAACGTCAACATCGGCAGCCTGGTCGACTTTGTTCCTTCGCTGGATTCCATTGTGCCCATGCTCCGTTCATTCGAAGGCACCGTCAACTTCAACGTAGCTGCTGCCTCCGAACTCGACTCTTGCTTTAATCTCCAGATACCCACCTTGCGCTCGGCCATCCACCTGAACGGTGACAGCCTGGTACTGATGGATGGAGAAACCTTTGCCGAAATCTCGAAGAAATTCCTCTTCAAAAACAAGAAACGGAATCTGATAGACAGCATCTCGGTGAACATTAGCGTAGAAGACGGCAATGTCACCGTCTACCCCTTCGTCGTGCAAATGGACCGCTATCGGGCAGCCGTAGGCGGCACACAAGACTTGGCGATGAACTTCGACTATCACATCTCCATTCTCAAGTCGCCCATCCCCTTCAAACTGGGATTAAACATCCGAGGCAATCTGGACGATATGAAATTCGGCCTCGGCAAGGCGAAATACAAAGACGCTGTGACTCCGGTGGAGATACACAAAGTAGACAGCACCATCGTCCGCATGGGTGACCAAATCGTGCGCGATTTCCGCCGAATCATGCAACGCGGCCTGAACAAGCAGACATTAAACCAATATACTGACCGAAACAAACAACGAACAGCGAACAGTAAAACAGTTTTCAAAAATGAATAAACTAAAAGTAGGCATCATTCAACAAGCCAACACACCCGATCTCAAAACAAATTTGATGAATCTGGCGCGCAACATCGAAGCCTGTGCTGCACACGGGGCACAGCTCATCGTGCTCCAGGAGTTACACAACACACTCTATTTCTGCCAAACGGAAGATACCGACCTCTTCGACCTGGCCGAGCCCATTCCCGGCCCTTCGACAGGCTTTTATGCCGAGCTGGCCTCCACCCATCACGTGGTGCTGGTCACCTCTCTCTTCGAGAAGCGTGCTGCCGGGCTCTATCACAACACCTCGGTCGTGTTCGAGCGCGACGGAAGCATGGCCGGAACCTATCGCAAGATGCACATTCCCGACGATCCCGGTTTCTATGAGAAATTCTACTTCACGCCCGGCGACTTGGGCTTCGAACCGATTGACACCTCCGTAGGCCGACTTGGCGTATTGGTGTGCTGGGATCAATGGTATCCCGAAGCCGCCCGCCTCATGGCCTTGAAAGGAGCCGAAATGCTAATTTATCCCACCGCGATAGGTTGGTCGCTGAACGATACACGCGAGGAACAGATGCGCCAACTCGGGGCTTGGGTCACGGTGCAACGCGGACATGCCGTAGCCAACGGACTACCGGTCATCTCCGTGAATCGCGTAGGACATGAACCAGACCCCTCGGGGCAAACCCAAGGCATCCTCTTCTGGGGAAACAGCTTCATTGCAGGCCCGCAAGGTGAACTTCTGGCACAAGCCTCCAACGACAGAGCGGAGAATTTGGTAGTAGAAGTCGATCTCGCCCGAAGCGAACAAGTACGCCGCTGGTGGCCATTCCTGCGCGACAGGCGCATTGATGCCTACGAAAACATTGTGGAACGATACATCGACTAAGGCCTACTCGCCTGAGTAAGCCTCTCCATCGACCGTAATATTCCGATAAACGGGCTGCGCATCGTCGGTGACGAACAGAGGACGTCCATCGGGCTGAGCATAGTGGAAATGCACATTGTCCAACGTAACACCCCGGGCATGGCGGATGAAGAATCCTTTGGCCGGAATGGTGCCAAACATCCAAGGCTCGGGGTAAGTTTTCTCCTCCTCAGGCGGAAGTCGCTTTCCATCGGCTTCGGTATATCCTCCCTGATAATAAATGTGCACATCGTTCAAGCTCACGTCTTCGATAAGCGCACCGGGTATGCCACTGATGATGGACGAATAGCGCGAATCGGCATTATACACGTTGACATGACTGATGCGTATGCGCTTCATCGACCCCACCGATGTGCCTTCCGGGCTACGCATGCGGGCACCCAGTCGAAGGAAGATAGGCGCATTCACAATGTCGCGCATCGTAATGTTGCTCACCACTACGTCTTCCAGATGTCCACCGTCCACCGTCTCCAGTGCCAAGCCTCGGCATCGCTCGAAGATGCAATTGGTGATGGCTATGTTCTTGAATCCTCCGCTCGACTCAGTGCCCAGCTTGATGCGCCCCGTCACAAATCCATGATCGGGCGCCTGAGGTTCATCGCGTTGCCAAGTAGCATCCAGCACACTTCCCCGGTCATATCCACTCACGAAGCAGTCGGAGATAGCCACATTCTCCGTATCTTTAAAATAGCCCAGCGCATAGGAAGCCTTCAGCACGATAGCATCATCCCACGGTGTGTTCACGGTGCATTGACTGATGCGCACATTCTTGCAACAGTCGATGTCGAATCCGTCGCGATTAGTATCCACCTTCAGATTCTGGATAGTCAGATTATCTACCCCCGTAGCCAGCAGCGCGAAATGCCCGCACATACGCATGGAGAGGTCTTTCAGCGTCACATTCTTGCATAACTTCAGACTGATGGCTTTGTTTCCAACTCCCGGCCGCATGCTTCCTTCGCGTGTTAATCCTTCTCCATCAATAAGCCCCGGCCCGCTGATAGTAATATCCTCCAGCCCGATGCCCCAGATGAGGGAATTCTTCCAATGACTATGCCCGAAGTCTTGATAGCGATTGTGCTCATTAGGCTCCGCCTCGTCGTAACCCTCACTCCGCGAAGGAAAGGCCGCCTTAATGCAAGAGCCTTGTTCGAGATAAAGATGGATATGACTGGCCAAACGAATAGAGTAGCATGCATACGTACCGGCCGGCAAATAAACGGTGCCTCCGCCTTGCGCAGCGGCTTCCTGAATGGCTCGGTTAATGGCCGGACTGTCGATGGTCTTTCCATTACCCGTAGCTCCAAAATCTTTCACATTATACACGTCAGCTTGCGCGTAGACCACACAGAGGCATAACACGCAAAGGAATAATATCTTACTTTTCATGGTTCAATAATTATCATGATGAAACAACGTATTTCTTTTTCTTAAGGCAAAGGCATTAAACGAAAGCGCTTCAGATAGGAAGCATTTCCATACATGGTATGCTCTTCGGAGAGATTCCAAAATCCGTCTTTCGAAGTAGGATGCTCATCCCAATCGATTACCGCCCAACAGATGCCAACCTCGTTTCCTTCCTTCAGAAGAGTCGGTCGGGAGTATTCAGGTCCATCAGCATCGGCATGATCAAAGGGAGTGAGATAGAACTCCAAAGTCAACTTACCGGACTCACCCTCCTTGAAATCATAGCGATAGGCATAATCGGCATAAGGCTTTTGTTTCAACCAAACTTGAGGTCCCCACAACATGCACCAATCCCGCCCGTGAGGAGGGGTGAAGATGTGATAGTTCTGCGCATGACATCCATGAAACTTAAACCAAGCTTGCCATACGTCTTTCGGTGCCGTAGGATGAAACCGATCGATAAAGGGACCTCCCGAACAATCGCCATCCAACACCACTTCGAAGATGTCTGTATTCAATGAATTTTCCTGAAAGCGCCAATAATCATCATAGGCCTCATAGAGGAAATAGAGCTTCTGCGTCTGGGCACACCATCCCACCTTAACACTCACCTTCAGCGTCTCGGGATTAGGCTGAGCATGTTTTCCTTCATCCTCGCGCATCTGGTTCTCCGTCAATGTGTATTCATCGGGTACACATGCCCAGTCATCGACTTTCCCATCTATACGAGGCACTTGATTCGTGGCAAACTGATAGACTTTATACTCCTGCGCCACCACAGACAAAGACATGCCAAACAGGAGCAGACAAAGATAAATGTTTTTCATGAATTCACTTATTTTTTCGATTCTTGTTCAAACAAATCCGGCAACATATAGTAAGCATAATCCGCTTTCCGGCTGGGCTTATACAGGCAAAAGTACAAAGCCTCGCCCTCTTTCCATGGGCAGAGGGAAGAAATCACAGGAGCATCCGTCTTTTTCCCCGAACGATACAGAGCCAAAGGACTTTCTTGCCGATGAGCATCCGACAAGCGGAGTTCACTCCCCGCAGGCATCACTCCGTTCGTTATCCGCAAGTGCATCACTTTGCCATAATACACCGTAAAAGCTTGTCCCTCTGTGCAAAACACATTATCGCGACAGGCTTCGGGAAGGATGACATTCCCCTCTCGCCCGGGCATAGCATCATCACAAGCTCCCATCGCCCAACTCCATTGCATGTCGGAAGGCAATCTTCTGCCTATGGCTTTGATGATGAATCCTTCGCTCTCGCTCAGCGGACATATCGTCAACTCGATGTTTCCCTCCGGCCAGGCCTTATCCTTTATCGTATATCGGTTTCCCTCCTTTTTCACTTCACATTGATCCAACCAACGGCTTTCCTCTCCGCACACCCAGCCGAGGCGAAGCGTGCCGGCTCCTTGGGATAATTGCATAGGAAGCACCGGCTCCTGAACCATTTCTTTCTCATACTCGACATCGAGTTTCAGGTTACGGTTATTGGACTCTTCGATACGGCTTCCGTCCTTCGTCCGCAGGCGTACATTCTCCAACTGGAAGTTTTGTGCATAGACGATTTTCCCTGCTTTCTCTACCTCTGCCTTTACGTCGGACACATAAAAGTCGCGGATAGGCCATTCATCGCTCCATCCCGAAGCCATGATAAAGGTCTGAGCCTCTGCCTCCACTCCGCTGAGATGAACATCCTGAAAACGAGGATACCCTTTCTCCTTAGGCTCAACAGGGGTAAGCATCACCTTCCAATGAGCGGGAATCTCCTTGCCTTCGTATTCAGGAGGCAGTTGCGAATAACTATAACTGGGATTCCAATTCAAGTCTACTGCCAATACGGTCCGCACATCTTCAGCCTTGACTCCTGACATGTAGATATGCTCCACCACTCCACCACGATTCATGGCCGACTTCAGGCGAAGCACAGTCGATGTCCCTTCTGCCTTCAAGTCGTGTCCATAGATATAACGGATGCTGCCCGAAGTCTCACTTCCACACGTAATCAGGCCGGCCCCCTTGCGTGCCACACAGTTACGCACCACGACATACTCCGTCGGGCGATTCACCCGCAGGCCATCCGCATCACGCCCGGCTTTCAAACAGATGTTATCATCGTTGCAATCAATCTCGCAGTTTTCTATCAGAATGCGACTACTGGAGTCGATGTCTATGCCGTCCGTACTGGGGCCATGCCCTCCCAGATTATTGTTGATCTTCAAGCCATCCAAGGTACATTGGGTGGAATACAGCACCTGACAAGCCCAGAAACCAGTACGCATCAACGTAAAATCCTTCAACGTCACATTACGACTATTGGAAACTAACAAGCCACGCACCCGCTTGCAATCATAATCGACAATCCAACGCAGTTGACGTTTCTCATAATCCTTGCGCATGGTCCAGTACTTATCCCAAAATACTTTGCCCCGACAGTCGATACGCCCCTTTCCGGTAATAGCCACATTCTCAGCATCCAGCACATTGATAACCGCCGATGGCCACACCATCTCAATGCCTGCGATACGGGTCTCTATCTCAGGATACTCACCGATATCCTCACTGGCTATCAACGTGACCCCTTCGGACAGATGGAGATTCACGTTATCCTTCAGGAAGAGTGCCCCGGTCCGATAGTACCCGGAAGGCACGACCACGGTCCCTCCACCGGCCCGATGACATCGGTCGATGGCCGCTTGCAGCGCCTTCGTACTCAGCCGAGTGGTGTCGCTCGTCAGTCCACTATCGGTTGCATCAAACACGGTTTCCGCAGGGTAAGTCTTTGCCCCGACCTGTTCTACCCACGTCATATCGGGTCGGCCTCTTTCCACGGTCCCCACCCGGTCCGGATGGGAAGCATACGCCGCCGTCGGCACACAGATGCCTAAATAAAGGCATAACATCAGTCCTAAATTCTTCTTGTTCATATGTAGTATCACTGTTATTAACAAATATGCCGCTAAGTTAAGACTTTCCCCGATAGTTTCGAATGGATTATAGTACATATCCATGGATTTTCTGACCAAATGTGCCATTGACATACGGTGTCAGCCCCATTGCGAGACTTACGTAAGTGTCGATGTAAGAGTATCGATAGTCTTAATGCAAGAGTATCGATAGTGTCGAGGTAAGAGTATCGGGCGAAAAAAAAGCGGAAGATGTCTCCATCTTCCGCTTTTCTGCTTTGTTCAAATAGTATATAGTGTAGCTATGGGCTTGGCTGCATCATACAATGCCCTGTGCCATCATGGCTTTGGCCACCTTCATGAAACCGGCCACGTTGGCACCTTTCACATAGTTCACATAGCCATCGGGCTCCGTACCATACTTCACGCAATTCTCGTGGATGTTCTCCATGATGGAATGCAGCTTCTGGTCAACTTCCTCTGCGCTCCAAGAGAGACGTTCGGAGTTTTGCGTCATCTCCAGACCGGATACCGAAACACCACCTGCATTGGCCGCCTTGCCCGGCGCATACAGAATCTTCGCTTCTTGGAACACGCGAATAGCTTCCGGCGTCGAAGGCATGTTGGCACCTTCCGATACGGCAATCACGCCATTAGCCACCAACATCTTGGCATCGTCGCCATTGATTTCATTCTGAGTGGCAGAAGGCAAAGCGATGTCGGCCTTTTCTCCCCAAGGACGGGCACCTTCCACATATTTCACACCCGGATATTGCTCGGCATACTCACGGATACGACCGCGGTAAAGGTTCTTCAACTCCATGATGTAGTCCAGCTTCTCACGGTCGATGCCTTCCGGGTCATATACATAACCATCCGAATCGGACATGGTCAATACCTTACCACCCAGTTGCAATACCTTTTCGGCCGTATACTGTGCCACATTACCCGAACCGGAAATCAACACGCTCTTACCCTTCAGATCCATGCCTTTAGTCTTCAGCATTTCCATCAGGAAGTACACATTACCATAACCGGTTGCTTCCGGACGAATCAGCGAGCCTCCGAATTCTTGGCCTTTACCAGTCAGCACACCCGAAAACTCACGGGTCAACTTCTTGTACATCCCAAACATGTAACCCACTTCACGTCCACCTACACCGATATCACCGGCAGGCACATCTGTATCAGGACCAATGTGACGAGAAAGTTCCAACATGAAAGCCTGACAGAAGCGCATCACTTCAGCATTGCTCTTGCCACGCGGAGAGAAGTCCGATCCTCCTTTACCACCACCCATTGGCAAAGTGGTCAACGAGTTTTTAAAAGTCTGTTCAAAAGCCAGGAATTTCAGGATAGACAAGTTTACTGAAGCATGGAAACGAATTCCTCCTTTGTATGGGCCAATAGCATTGTTGTGTTGCACACGATATCCCATATTAGTCTGAATATTACCCTTATCATCCATCCAAGTCACGCGGAACTGATAAACGCGATCAGGAATACACAGACGCTCAATCAAATTTACCTTATCAAATTCCGGATGTTTGTTATACTCCTCTTCAATCGTAGAGAGTACTTCCTCTACGGCTTGATGATACTCCGGCTCATTAGGGAACCGTCTTTTTAAATCTTCTAATACCTTAGCTGCGTTCATAATCTTTGCTTTTACAGTTGTTTTATTTATTTGCGGTTGCAAAAGTAAATATAAAAATGATACAAACAAACATTTATCAAATAAAAAGCTGAATAAAACATCAAATTGTTGTTTTATTCAGCTTTTAATGGGAAAAAGGCTATTATCTCAGCGCTTTTTCAGGGATTGCACGACAGGAATAAACACCAAAGCTGCCGAAAGAAGCAGCATCAGGATAGTAGGTCCGTCAATCTGCTCACTATATACCAATATATAATAGCAAAGCAACACCCATAATAACGTAATGCATACGATCTGCGACTTACCAAGTGGTTTTCTCATTGCGCAGCAGCTTTCTTTTTGTCTACAATTGCATCAATAACGGCTACAGCAGTAATATTCACAATATCGCGCACAGAACTTTCGAAGTCTGTGAAGTGAATAGGCTTATTTAAACCCATCTGTATCGGGCCTATCAATTCTGCATCCGTATTCGTAGCCTGCAACAACTTGTAACCAGAGTTAGCCGAACTCAAATTGGGGAATACCAACGTATTGACATCCTTACCGAAGAGCCGGGTAAACGGATACTTCTTGTCGCGCATCTCACGATTCATGGCAAAATTTACCTGCATTTCACCATCGATAGCTAAATCGGGATAATGCTGTTGCATATAATCCACCGCATCATGCACCTTAACCGGGCTACCTTCTGTGTCAGCACCAAAGTTCGAATAACTCAACATGGCTATGACTGGTGTATGATTGAAGAAACGAACCGTATTCTCGGCCAGTCGGGCTACATCAATCAAAGTATCAGTGTCTGGATGGCGGTTAATCAGCGTATCGGCCAAGAAGTAAGTACCTTTCTTAGAGTTCAGAATATGCATCGTACCAAAATGCTTGTATTCAGGACGAATGCCGATTACTTCTTTCGCCACCTTAATCGTATTGCTGTATTTCGTATAAAGACCTGTGATAAACGCATCGGCATCACCCGTCTCCACCATCATCATACCAAAGTAATTGCGCTCGAACATTTTGTCGTTGGCTTCCTCGTACGTAGCACCTTCACGGGCACGCTTCTCTGCCAAGATGCGAGCATAGCGTTCGCGACGCGGAGCTTCGTCTGGATGACGAAGGTTAACAATCTCAATGCCCTCCAAGCTCAAGTCAAGTTCTTTAGCCATCTTCGTGATGGCTTCATCATTACCCAAAATAATCGGATAGCAAATACCTTCGGCACGAGCTTCAACAGCGGCCTTCAGCATATTAGGATGAGCTCCTTCGGCAAATACCACCCGCTGCGGCTCACGACGAGCTATATCATAAAGTTGACGAGTCAGCTTGCTTTCATAACCCATACGCTCACGCAATTGCAGACGATAAGCATCCCAATCTTCAATGTTCGTACGAGCTACCCCACTTTCCATAGCAGCACGAGCCACGGCACACGAAACTTCCGTCAACAAGCGCGGGTCTACGGGTTTGGGAATAAAGTAATCGGGGCCGAACGTAAAGTTATTCACATGGTATGCCTCGTTCACCACGTCAGGCACAGGCTGCTTGGCCAAGCCGGCAATGGCACGGACAGCAGCAATCTTCATTTCTTCATTAATAGCGCTGGCATGCGTATCGAGGGCACCACGGAAGATGTAGGGGAAACCGATAACATTGTTTATCTGATTAGGATAGTCCGAACGACCTGTAGACATCAGGACATCAGGACGAGCTGCCATGGCATCTTCATACGAAATCTCCGGAGTCGGGTTGGCCAAAGCGAACACGATAGGATGCGGAGCCATGCTGCGTACCATGTCCTGCGTCAAGACGTTACCTTTCGACAAGCCCAAAAACACATCTGCTCCCTGGATAGCCTCAGCCAGTGTATGCACATCACGACGATCTGTAGCAAAATAGCGTTTCTGCTCTGTCAGATTCTCTCGGTCGCTGGTGATAACACCTTTGCTATCCAACATCAAGATATTCTCCAGACGAGCACCCAACGAGATATACAACTTGGTGCACGATACGGCCGATGCACCCGCACCATTGACTACAATCTTCACTTCGTCGATTTTCTTACCGGCTACTTCTAAGGCATTCAACAAGCCTGCGGCAGAGATAATGGCCGTGCCATGCTGGTCATCGTGCATCACCGGGATGTCGAGTTCCTCTTTCAAGCGACGCTCTATCTCGAAACATTCAGGCGCCTTAATGTCCTCCAGATTAATACCTCCGAAGGTAGGAGCAATGGCTTTAACGGCTTGAATAAAACGTTCGGGGTCTTTTTCATTGACTTCAATGTCGAATACATCAATACCTGCATAAATCTTAAAGAGCAATCCTTTACCTTCCATGACAGGCTTACCACTCAGAGCACCAATGTCTCCCAGGCCCAGCACGGCTGTACCGTTGGAAATCACTGCAACCAAATTGCCTTTGGCCGTATACTTGTAAGCATCATGCGGATTCTTTTCGATCTCCAGACAAGGCTCAGCCACTCCGGGAGAGTAAGCCAACGAAAGATCGGTCTGCGTACTGTAAGGTTTGGTAGGTACCACCTCAATTTTTCCCGGTTTGCCCTGCGAATGGTAGAGCAAAGCGGCTTCTTTTGTAATCTTTACCATATTGTGTTTTCTGTTAAGGGATTATCAATCGCGTGCAAATGTAGGCATAATCCTTGAAAACTATCACATTCTTATCATCTTTTCAGAAAGATTCGTTATCTTTGCCTCTATCAAGAAGCATTCTATTCATGAAACAACGATATAAATTCAGATATTTCCTACTGGCAGTGGCTCTGCTGATGATTATACTTGCCCAAATGATCCCCGGCTGGGGAGAATTCTATGCCCGGCAGCTCTATCCCGGCATCGCTTCGTGCCTCTCCGCCTTCTCCGACCTGTTTTCCTTTGCCATAGGCGACTTGTTCATCGCCCTCAGTCTGGTGGGATTGGTGCTATATCCCTTTTTCCGTGCCAGGCGTAAGTCCTGGAAAAGCATCGTCCTCAGCGAAGGCGAATATCTGGCATGGATTTACGTCTGGTTCTATGCCGCCTGGGGGCTGAACTACTCGCAGGATAATTTCTATCAGCGTACGGGCATTCCCTATGTGGCCTATACGCCCGAAACGTTCCAATCGTTCACCCGACAATACATTGACAAGCTCAATGCCTCCTACGTGCCCCCCTCCCCCATTGCCGAGTCATTGGTTTGCCGGGAGACGGTCAACGGCTATCGCACCATCAGCACCCAACTGGAGATACACCGCCCCTTCAGCGACCATCCGCGGGCCAAGACCATGCTCTTTACCCCGCTCATCTCTATGGTGGGCGTCACCGGAAGCATGGGACCTTTCTTCTGCGAATTTACCCTCAACGGCGATGTACTCCCGGCCGACTATCCTGCCACATACGCCCATGAACTGTCCCATCAACTCGGCATCACCAGCGAAGCCGAAGCCAATTTCTATGCCTATCAAGTCTGCA
The DNA here is from genome assembly GCA_944322355.1 of uncultured Bacteroides sp. Classification (GTDB taxonomy): domain Bacteria; phylum Bacteroidota; class Bacteroidia; order Bacteroidales; family Bacteroidaceae; genus Bacteroides. The sequence continues at coordinate 47,908 of CALUOT010000010.1, forward strand.
CCCGCTCTCCTGTGACGGGCATTCGCTTCAGCGGCTATTGGTCCATCCTTCCCCATGTGCTGAACAATGCCTACCGACTGATGGACAAAAAGGAATACGAACATTTGCTCGGCAGTATCCGCCCTGAGATTATCCAATTGCTCCGCGACAAGCAGGCCTATTGGCAAGAGAAGTACAGCCCCCTCATCGGCAACATCCAAGACTGGATATACGACCTGTACTTAAAAGGAAACAAAATCCCCAGCGGACGCCAGAACTATTCCGAAGTCATCGGTTTGCTCATTTCGTACGAATGTCATGCAAAACCTGCCTAACCCAATGAATTACTCTATTCATATTATATAAGGTAACATCAGTCCAGCCCCTTCGCGCACAACCATTCGTACATCAGCTCCGCCACTTCCCGGTTGTTCTGGTCGGACATCGGGAAGTGGGTGTTGCCGTGCAACCCTGCTTCGGGCAAATGAACGACCGTGACATCACCGCCCAGCTTGTTCAACATATCTGCCCAGCGGCGCATCAGGTGCAGGCGGCGTGTCCATTCGTAGATTTCGGGACGCTCGTCCGTCTCGGGCAGGTTGTCGCCGTAGTACACCACTATCGGGATTCGGGTATATTCCATGAAGGTCTCCATCGGCACCTCAATGCCTTCCGTCTTTTGGGAGAGAGTCAACACCCTGCCTTCTTCGGGCACTTGTCCTTCGGGGAAAGGGATACCTCCGCCCGGTTCGTAGGACACGATGCCTCGGATGTTCTTCGTCTTCAGCAAGGTTTGCCAGCCTACCGGTCCGCCCTGCGAATGAGTGACGAATACGGCGGGACCTATCTGGTCGAACAGGGCGGCGTAGGCATCCGAATAGACATCGAAGTCAATCGTTCCGATAGTCGGCGTCATCTGCCGGAAGAACTGGTTCAATGCCTCCGGGGCGCGGCTGAACTGCACGCCCTCGAAATAGTCGGGCCAGATGCCTATGCGGAAGCGATTGAACCACACTTCTTCGTCAAATGTCGGGGTGATGGCAACAGTTTCCGTTCCTCGTCCGGCATTACCCCGTCGGGGTTGGTCAACTAAGTAGACCGGGAAACCTTTCCGCAGGAAGATGTTCTGGAATCCCTCGCGGCCGTCGGGCGTTGTCTCCCACGTCTTGGAGAACTGCCCCACGCCATGTGCAAATACCAGCGGGTAACGCCGTGCATCGACAGGCTTTTGATAGAACACGTAGGCATGGTCGCCGTGATATTGATGCCCTAAAGAATCGGTTAGAACTGTTCCACCCACGGCAAAGCTGCCCTGCTCGGCTATTCTCAACACGCCGTCCCCCTGCGAGCAGGCAGTCAGGAGGAACAACAGGCTTATCAGTTTGATTGCTTTCATACGTCTATATTATGGTAATAGTTAGGATGAATGAAGGGTCACCGTGACCCGTCGTAAAGGGTATCTGATACTGTTGCCAAAGAGTATCTGATACTGTTGATGAAGAGTATCAGATACCCTTAAAAGTACCCTACACATGAGATAAGATTGACACCCATATAAGGGTATTAAGGAACACCCATACATGGGTATTGAGGAACACCCATACATGGGTATTAACGATACCCCTTGCATGGGGTCTGAAAGCTCTATCTTTGCACCTTCGATTCCTGCAACGCATCGTATCGGCTGCCCATCACGGGAATGGCGGAAACGGCGGCTTCCAATTCTTTCATTTCATTATCAGTAAACACGATGTCCGCCGCACGTAGGTTTTCTTCGAGGTGCGACAGCTTGGTGGTGCCGGGGATGGGCACGATGAAGTCGCCCTTGTGCATCAGCCATGCCAGCGCAATCTGTGCCGGGGTGTAGCCGCGTGTACGTCCGAAAGCGTTCAGCACCTCCACGATGCGCAGGTTCTTGCGGATGGCTTCGGGCTGGAAACGGGGCAGCGTCTGGCGGTTGTCGTTGGGACTGAACTGCGTGTATTCGTTGATGAGCCCGCCGAGGAAACCGCGGTTGATGGGGCTGTAGGGCACGAAACCGATACCCAGTTCGCGGCACAAGGGCAGCACGCTGTCCTCCACCGTGCGGTGCATCAGGTGGTACTCGCTCTGTATGGCGGTGATGGGGCAGATGGCGTGGGCGCGGTGGATAGTGTCGGCATTAACTTCGCACAGCCCGAAGTGCTGCACTTTGCCCTCCTTGATGAGTTGGGCGACGGTTTCCGCCACCGTCTCTATCGGTGTGTTCGGGTCGCTGCGGTGCTGGTAGAACAGAGCGATGCTCTCCACGCCGAGGCTGCGGAGGGAGTTCTCGCACACGCGGCGGATATTGGCAGGGCTGCTGTCTTCTTCCGTCCTCACCTGCACGCCGTTCACGAACTTGTGCCCGAACTTGGTGGTGACGTTCACCTTATCTATATATCCCTTCAATGCCTTGCCCATCAGCCGTTCGTTGGTAAACGGACCATAGCTCTCTGCCGTATCGAACAGCGTCACGCCCCGGTCGATGGCTTCGTGCACCAGGCGGATGCAAGCCTGCTCGTCGGGATGCTCGCTGCGGTGGTAGTTCAGTCCCATGCAGCCGAATCCCATTGCCGAGACGGTGAAGGCTGCACTGCCGCTGCCCAAGGTGCGTTGGGTGCGCACAGCCGCCAGTCCTGCCGGAATATCTTGGGCAGATGTCTGCCCGTTCATCACTTTCTCTGCTGCCTGCACTTTCTCCCATGCCGGAGACACGCAGATAGCCGCACTTGTCAGAGCCGCTGCCTTGAGGAATCCCCGGCGGCTCATCTCCATTCGGTTGTTGTTTTCTTTCTTCATATCCTTCGTCTTGTTAACTATGTCGCAAAGTTACAGGGCAACGAGCCTTTAGCCCGTACCTGAACCACAGATTGAACAACCAATTTCGTAGGTAATGGCAGACAGTCAGGGAAAACAACGTATATTTGCAGGTATAAAGCAGATTGGATATGAACGAGATAATGAAAATTGATACCGTGCAGCAATACAATGATTACTTCGGCATGGATACGCTGCATCCGTTGGTGACGGTCATCGAAGGGCGTAAGGGGAAGCCCCTGCATTTCTGTAAGAAACTCTATAACATATACGCCATCCTTATCAAAGACACCGATTGCGGCAGCCTGAAATACGGGCGCAGCCTCTACGACTACCAGCAAGGCGCGATGCTATTCCTGGCTCCGGGGCAAGTGATGGGGTCGGAAGACGACGGACAGCTGCACCAGCCCGAAGGTTGGGTGCTGGCGTTTCATCCCGAACTGTTGCGCGGCACGCCGTTGGCACGCAGTATAAAGGATTACACTTACTTCTCGTACAATGCCAACGAAGCCCTGCACCTCTCCACTGCGGAGCGGCAAACGATTATCGGTTGCCTGGAGAAAATCCGCGAGGAACTGCAAAGCCCCGTATTCGACAAGCACAGCCGGTCGCTGATAGTGGATAACGTCAAGCTCCTGCTCGACTATTGCATCCGCTTCTACGACCGCCAGTTCATCACCCGCGAGAACCTGAACAGCGACATCCTCGCTCGCTTCGAGACATTATTGGACGATTATTTCCGCTCCGGCAAGCCTGCCACGGAAGGGCTGCCCACCGTGCAGTATTGTGCCGACAAGCTCTGCCTCTCTTCCAATTACCTGAGTGACCTGCTGAAGAAAGAGACCGGAGAATCCGCCCTGAAGCATATCCAGCAAAAGACATTGGAAATGGCAAAGGAGCAGGTGTTCGGCACAGGGAAGTCTGTCAGCGAGATTGCCTACGGGCTGGGCTTTCAATATCCCCAGCATTTCAGCCGGTGGTTCAAGAAGCAGACGGGCATGACGCCGAACGAGTATCGAGTACAGTAAGCATACTTTAATCGGATTAAAGCATTACTTTAGTCGGATTAAAGCGATGCTTTAGTCGGATTAAAGTAATGCTTTATCAGGACTAAAGTAACACTTTATTCTTAGTAAAGGAAAAATAAAGTAGCAAGTCGCTGTCTACCAGAGCAGTCCATCCTCATAGCTATCGAATATGGGACCCTTTTCCAAGCCCGCCGAGCGGAATACGGCTTCAATGCTTTGCTGCTCGGAAGGCGTAATGAGACGCTCACCTCTGCGACTGAGGTAGAAATAGCTTTCGCATGAAAAGCAGCCCATCACCTTGCGGCGTACGACCTTACCGGACTTCATCGGCACATCATCAAAGAGATGCGTCATGCCTCGTGCGTAACGTACAGGGGTGTTGTCGCGGTAGAGAGGACAGGGAGTAGCCGCCTGACGGGCCAGATTAGGGTTGACGGAGCGGACGATGCGAGGATTGGTCTCGCCGCTTTCGCTCAACAGACGGGCCGCCATAGCGTGCAGGCACGTGGCAGAACGAGGACAAGCTTCGGCGCCGAAGCAGTAGAGATAGTCTTTAGGAACATCTTTCAGTTGTATCATAACGTATTGTTTTTAAGGATATAAACGAATCAGCCGTGCGGCAAGCCATTTCGCACGCACGGCTGAAAATGCTTTTCGGGAATGTTTTCCTCAATAAGGTGGATTAAAAAATCTGCTTCAGTTGCTCGGCCATCTGTACTTGCACTTCCCGGGCAGCTTGACGGGCGGCTTCGGCAAAGTCGGCTCCCTTACTGGCATAGATGATGCCGCGGCTGGAATTGACGATAAGGCCGCAATCTTTGGTCATACCATATCGGCAGACTTCTTCCAACGAACCGCCCTGTGCACCTACACCGGGGACGAGGAGGAAGTGATGGGGCACAATGCGACGAATATCCTCGAAGGCACGTCCCTGTGTGGCGCCCACCACGTACATCATCTGTTCATCGCCTGCCCACTCCTGACTACGGCGCAGCACTTTCTCGAAAAGGCGTTCGCCCTGGGCATCTTCCGTCAGTTGGAAGTCGTGCGAACCTTTGTTGCTGGTCAAGGCCAACAGGATAACCCAACGCTTGTCATACCCCAAGAAGGGCGTCACGCTGTCCTCACCCATATAAGGAGCCACGGTGACGGCGTCAATGTCCAGTTCCTCGAAGAAAGTACGGGCATACATGGCCGAAGTGTTACCGATGTCGCCACGTTTGGCATCGGCGATGATGAACTGGTCAGGATACTGCTCGCGGATATACTTTACAGTCTTCTCGAATGCCATCCAGCCTTTCACGCCCATGCTCTCGTAGAAAGCCAGATTGGGTTTGTAAGCGATGCAAAGGTCGGCCGTGGCGTCGATGATGGCCTTGTTGAAGGCAAAGACGGGTTCGTGACTGTCCAACAGATGGTCGGGGATTTTCTTGATGTCCGTGTCCAGGCCGACGCAGAGGAATGACTGCTTGCGGCGGATGTTGTCGATGAGTTGTTGCTTGTTCATAATTTATAGTTCGTTAGTGATTAGCGGTTATTGATTAGTAGTTGGTGTGGGAGAGGCAGCGGATGGTGCCTTGCAGGAAAGCCGTGGGCTGCAATAGGTGGTCGTGCTTGTGCTCGCCTTCGGACAGCAGGCCTAGGAACATCAGCAAGAGCAGCAACTCGCTACACATTAATATAGAGATGGCATTTCTCCCATTCACGTCCATCCCGAAGAGCTGGTGCAGTGAGCACGTCGGTAGGCTCAGCGAAAGCAAGGTGCTCACGGATAGGATGTAGAACAGTGTGACCAGCAAGCAATTTTCGCACTGCCAACTGTTGCCCACCAGCCGGAGTTGTAAGAAGTCAACGCCAAGATGAAGATTAACGTCACGAGGAAGCGGCGGGCGCAACGGCGAAAAGAGGCCATTATTCATTGCGTAAGAATTATGATTGAGATTTGAGATACAAATATTCTTTTTCTTAATTAGATACATCTGCTTGTCCAAAATATAAAATTAGGAAATTGCCTATATAATATCTTTTTATTGGCGAAATTATTAATTTAGGAGTGGTATTTTCATTAAATAAATTAGCGATTTCTTGTGGAGATAAAGCTATCTTATATCCAACAGGTATGTATTTGTAATCATTATTCGCTAAAATATAGACTAAAAAAAGCACCTGTACAAAATTATATTTGTGATTCCCTATATAATAGATTGGTACCCTAAGTCTTTCTTGGTTATTGTTTATTGCTTGTTTAAAATCATATGCATATTCTTTGCTAACAAAATCGGCAATTTCTTGTTCCGTATCGAAAGAGAAATCTTTTCCGTTGTCTTTCCCAGACAAACTTGCTAATAATAAATATACCTTAGGAATATTTTTGGGAACATTTTTTACATATAAATGGGTCGTATTTCGTTTAGATGCTGGTGCATTTTGAGAAATTGAATAGACTTTATATCCATTGTTGAGTAATAAATCTAAATTGTAAGCAGTTTCTTTTATTTCTTTCTCATCTATATTACGTATGCCTTTCGCATATAATGTAGCTTTCGTGTATCCATAAGAATCAAAATAGTTGAAATAGGAAAATCCTGTATTATTTAAATCTATTTCTGAGAACGGTATCTCAGATAGCTCTTCTTTTCTTTTACTAATTTCACTATTTATGATGTTTGTTATTGATAAAGTTGTATCTATTAATGTTTTGCTTTTCTTATATTCTAATTTGTATTGTAATGAAATTTTTTTATCCTTGCTTAATTGATAGCAGATATCAAGTAAATACGGCTTTTGTATTGAGGTTGGAAACGAATTAATCATATAATCTCCTTTTTTTTCACCGAACTCAATATATGGTGTAAACAAAAGAGAATCTTTCCAATAGACATTCATTGCTAAATCCCATTGTTTTATATTATCTCCAACATTAAAGCAAATTTTTTGGTCATTGCTATTATAGTTTAATGAAATGTGATTATTTCTATTACAACTATAGAAAATGCTTACGATAGAAAATATTAGAATATGTGATATTTGTTTTTTCATATAAATTTCATTTATAGTTCACTTGCTTTTAGTCGCTCTGCGTTCTCCGCCACAATGAGATGATCAATACAGTCTTGAATATCACCATCCATGAAAGCGGAAAGATTATGGCGAGTGTAGTTGATGCGGTGGTCGGTGATGCGCCCCTGCGGATAGTTGTAGGTGCGAATCTTGGCCGAGCGGTCGCCGGTGCTGACCATTGTCTTGCGCTTGGAGGCGATGTC
>CALUOT010000011.1 GCA_944322355.1 uncultured Bacteroides sp.
ATTCTCAAAATCGATCACGTTGGATTGGTAATAGTTATCCGTCAACTTACCATAGCCCAAACTAAACTCAGCCCGCTTATTGGCTAAAAAGGGCAAAGCAAACATTACCTTAACAAAACGTTCGTCTTTGGAATTAAAGGAAGGCATATCATTCTTTGAAAACAATTTGTCTTTCTTGAAATAATCAAAAGTACTGATAGAAGCCAGCAAACGAAATGCTACAGGAATCCGGGTAGGCACATCAATACGTCCCATGAATTGCAAATTATTGTAAATCTTACCCAACTGACCATCCAAGGTTATTTCTTTAGGATAGTAATTAAGGTTCCGATAGCCCACTCCCAAATAAATCTGGTTAGAACTCGTTGTCGAGACACTACCTCCAACTTTTACATAGAAGTTTTTCCCCATTTTCACCTGCAAGTACAAGTCATACAAATCGTTTTCCGGATCGTACACAGCATGAGGGATGATCTCCTCTATCATATTATCCGCTAACAAACGAAAATATCCTCTTTTAAGATCTTCGTAAGTGAAAATGTCCGAATCGTCCCGATGAAATTCTTTTCGGATATATGCCTGTTGCTGTTCATTAGCTCCTGTAATGTGGATGTTGCGGAAACGCAATTCCGGCAGCGTAGTCCGATAAACCCTGCGCTTCATACGTACATTCTCCGCACTTTCCCGTCGTTGGATTCGACTTTTAATGGAATCCATCAGGCTCATGGTACGATTATAGCCGATATCATGCAATTCTTTTAGCCTGTTAAAATCCAAAAGATTAACATCATTATACCGGAACGTCATCAGAATGCCCACGGAGTCGGGTATGGTATAGTCCGTTTTCTGCATAATCATGTTTTCCAACTGACTCATCAAATTATTTTCTTGCGGTTTCTTCGGGTTATCAGCCACTGCGCTTCCGATAATGATATCTGGATGGAAATCGTCCATCATGACATCGGTCGGAAAGTTGTTATAAATTCCACCATCATAAGCTAATACACTATCTATCTCAATGGGTTTGAATACAAACGGGAAACTCATCGAGGCTCGTACAGCATCTCCTACATCTCCACTACGCATAATGAGTGCTTTTTTATTATAAACATCCGAAGCTATGCACCGAAACGGAACAAACATATTATTGAAATCTCCTCCACAAGCAGCCGTAGCCTTTGCAAATAACTCCAAGAACACCAAATTCATCTGAATGGGGTTTACGAGATTGGTTGGAATGACAATTTTAGGTTTCGCATGCAAAGAATCGGCTAAGGAAAAGCGAAGGTTCAGAAGTTCAGGGGTCGGCCGGTTCTTTTTAAAAAAGTATTCGTATTCGGATTCGACCGTTCCCGAATACCATCTCTTGAAATCGTCGGAACGCAACAGTGCTTCCATATCGTCCGGAGAGTACCCCATCGCATATAAAGAACCTATAATAGCTCCCATGGATGTACCAGCCACATAATCGATAGGAATATTATTCTCTTCCAAAGCACGAATAACGCCTATATGAGTCATGCCTTTAGCACCTCCTCCGCTAAGCACCAAGCCCACTTTCTGAGCATACCCTAACGGAAGCAGACCAACCAAGGCCAATGCCAACAAGAGAATATGTTTCATCGTTTTCGTATCTTACTATTTTTTACGTTCAAATATAAAAATACTTTTTTAAAAAACTTCCATTCACAATAAAAAAACATACTTTTTCCGATGAAATGGCATAAAAAAACATCGCAACCCACTTAAGCGTAGGTGCGATGTTCTTTCATTATAGTTGTGTTTAAAGGGAATCCCTATTTCACTGGATCAGTTCAATGCTTCTTTTTACGAAGTTATTCAACGCTTCTCCTTTCAACATTCCGTTTTGAAGCAAAGCCAAGTCTATCAGTTGCTTGATAACCGGATTCTTCGAAGCATAATCCGAATAGATGGCCTCCTTTTGTTTCTTCAAATCCTCTATTTTCTTATCCAATGTGTTGAGTTCATCTTTCTCTGAAGTGGGGATTTCTTCGTCCTTCTTACCAGTTTGATTCTTTCTCAATTCATTGGAACGCTGAGTAGCTTCGTCTATTTCTTGTTGTATAGGATTGGTTTGAGCCGAACATACCTTGGTCTCATCAGCCAAAACATCCTTTACCAACTTGTGATCAGCGTTCAATACCAAGTTGAACATGTCGGGCATTTCGCCATAGAAACTCATTCCGGCTTGAATGTTAGCCATTTCTTTCATACGACGCATATATTCGCTTTGCGTAATCATGACCGGCATGGCATTTTCGCCCATAGCTTGCGTAGAAACATGAAAATCTGTCTTGTCCATCTGCGGAAGCTGACTTCTGAACATGAGTGAAAGAGCTTCTTCCTCTTGTACTTCCAAGACCTGTTCTTTATGGTCTTCTTTCACGATCAGGCGATCAATAATGTCACTATCTACCCGCGTGAAGCGAACTTTCTCAAATTTTTGTTCCAACATGCTCACTACGGCAATGTCCAACTGACCATTCATCAACAATACGTTATATCCTTTATTCTTGGCGGCTTCGATATAGCTGTATTGCTCATCTTTATGATTGGCATACAAATAAATCAGCGTATTGTCTTTATCCGTCTGGTTATCCTTGATCAGCGTCTTGTATTCATCGAACGTATAGTATTTACCATCTGTATCAGTGAAAAGGGCAAAATCTTTAGCACGGTCGTAGAAATCTTCCTGCGTCAACATACCATAATTGATGAATATCTTCAAGTCATTCCACTTCTCTTCGAACTGCTTCCGGTCATTTTTGAAGATGGATTGCAAACGATCAGAAACTTTCTTCGTGATGTAAGTTGAAATCTTCTTGACGTTGGAATCACTTTGTAGATAAGAACGGGATACGTTCAATGGAATATCCGGTGAATCAAGCACTCCATGAAGCAAAGTTAAGAAATCCGGTACAATCCCTTCTACCGAATCGGTTACATAAACCTGATTACAATAAAGTTGTATCTTGTTTCGGTTCAACTCAATATTGCTCTTCACTTTCGGAAAATAAAGTATACCTGTCAGATGGAAGGGATAGTCAACATTCAAATGAATCCAAAACAGAGGTTCATCCGCCATCGGATAGAGTTCACGATAGAATTTTTTGTAATCTTCATCCTTCAATTCGCTGGGTTTGCGAGTCCAAAGCGGACAAGTATCGTTGATTATATTATCTTCTTCGGTATCCACCTGCTTCCCGTCCTTCCATTCTTTCTTCTTGCCAAAAGCAATGGGGATGGGCAAAAAACTGCAATATTTTTTCAAAAGCGAAGAAATGCGTGCCTCTTCCAAGAACTCCTTGCAATCATCATCAATATAAAGAATGATATCAGTACCTCTGTCGGCTTTATCGCAATCTTCAATGGTAAACTCCGGACTTCCATCGCATGTCCATTTCACGGCTTGTGCACCTTCTTTACATGACTTGGTAATGATTTCTACCTTCTTGGCCACCATAAAAGCCGAATAAAAGCCTAAGCCGAAGTGTCCGATGATGGCATTGGCATCGTTCTTATATTTTTCCAAGAAATCGTTGGCCCCGGAGAAAGCTATTTGGTTTATGTATTTATCAATTTCCTCTGCGGTAAGTCCCAAACCGCGATCGGATACCGTAAGCGTATCTTTATCCAAATTTACATGAATGGTCAAATCGCCCAATTCACCTTGATATTCACCCATGGAAACAAGGGTTTTCAGTTTCTGAGTGGCATCAACAGCATTAGAGACCAGTTCACGCAGAAAAATCTCATGATCACTATACAAGAATTTTTTGATGACGGGGAAAATGTTTTCAGTTGTTACCCCAATATTTCCTTTTTGCATAATTAGTATAGGTTTTTAATATTCTACTTTTAATGCCAAAAGAAATACAAAAAAAATGCCAGTCTACAAGAGACTGACATTTTGTCTGTATCATGCCAAAAGTTCCTACTTATACCTTCTGAATGTCGAGTGCGTCTTTCTCTTCGATCCACGTAACACGGATGACGTCTCCTGATTGGAGCTCAGAAGATATAATCATCTCTGACAAGCTGTCTTCCAGATAATTTTGCACAGCACGCTTCAACGGGCGAGCACCAAATTGCACATCATACCCCTTTTGAGCTAAGAACTTTTTAGCCTTTTCATCGACCTCCAACTTATAACCAATAGCCTCTACGCGCTTGTACAAAGCATTCAATTCGATGTCTACAATTTGAATAATGGCTTCGAGGGACAATTGATCGAAAGTAATGATTTCGTCCAACCGATTGAGGAATTCTGGTGAAAAAGTCTTATTCAGCGCTTTCTGAATGACGCTACGCGAATATTCCCGATCATCCGTCCGATTTTGTGCCGCAAAACCTACACCGCGTCCGAATTCTTTCAATTGGCGTGTACCAATATTAGACGTCATAATAATCACGGTATTCTTAAAATCAATAGTCCGTCCACTGTTGTCGGTCAGTCGTCCTTCGTCCAACACTTGAAGCAGAATATTAAATACATCCGAATGAGCTTTCTCGATTTCATCCAGCAACACGATAGAGTAGGGCTTCCGACGTACCTTTTCTGTTAACTGCCCACCTTCTTCATAACCCACATATCCTGGAGCAGCACCGATCATGCGTGATACAGTGTACTTCTCCATATATTCGCTCATGTCAATCCGAATCAACGCATCGTCCGAACCAAACATGAGTTTTGCCAGTTGTTTAGCCAAGTGCGTTTTACCGACTCCCGTTGGGCCTAAAAACATGAAAGTACCGATAGGACGATTGGGATCTTTCAATCCTACACGACTACGCAAAATAGCTTTTACCACTTTCTCGATGGCATCGTCCTGAGCAATGACTCTCGATTTCAGTTCTTCTTTCAGACCGGATAGTTTAAGGCTTTCAGCCTGCGCCATACGTTGTACAGGTACACCAGACATCATGGAGATAACATTGGCTATTTCTTCTTCATCCACAGTTTCTCGGTTATCCCGCAAACGGTTTTCCCATTCCGCTTTCATCTCTTCCAACTGGTTGGACAGTTCTTTCTCTCGGTCGCGATAACTGGCGGCCAGTTCAAAATTCTGTGAGCGAACAGCTTCGGCCTTTTGCTCACGAGCCGTTTCAATGAGTTTCTCTTGCGTTTCAATCTCCTTGGGGACATTGATGTTTGTTAAATGTACACGTGAACCTGCTTCATCGAGGGCGTCGATAGCTTTATCGGGGAAACTACGGTCGTTGATGTAGCGAGCGGACAATTTGACACAAGCCTCCAAGGCGGCATCGGTATAGTTCACATTATGGTATTCTTCATACTTTTCTTTGATATTTTTCAGTATTTGTAAAGTTTCTTCTTCCGAAGTTGGCTCTACAATCACTTTTTGGAAACGACGTTCCAAGGCACCATCCTTCTCTATGCTTTTACGATACTCGTCCAATGTCGTAGCACCGATGCATTGTATTTCTCCGCGTGCCAAAGCAGGTTTCAGCATATTGGCTGCATCCATGGTTCCGGCAGCGGCTCCTGCCCCTACAATGGTATGAATTTCATCGATGAAAAGGATAATATTCGGGTTTTTCTGCAATTCATTGATGATGGAGCGGACGCGCTCTTCGAACTGTCCCCGATACTTGGTTCCAGCCACCACCCCTGCCATATCGAGCATCACCACCCGCTTGTCGAACAAGATACGCGACACCTTCTTCTGGACAATGCGCAAGGCTAAACCTTCAACAATGGCCGACTTACCCACACCAGGTTCGCCAATCAACACAGGATTGTTTTTCTTACGCCGACTCAAAATTTGTGCTACACGCTCTATTTCTCGTTCGCGCCCCACTACGGGATCCAATTGACCTTCAGTAGCTGCCTGGGTGATGTCCGTACCAAAATTATCCAATACGGGTGTGTCATTGGTAGGTTTTTTCGAAGCCGTTTGGGCAGAAGCAGCATAATTACCACTCTTCATACCGGCCGAAGGGTCGTCTTTTCGTGAATGTGAGAGCATCATGTCTTCGTCTTCTTCATCATCTTCCTCGGTAAATCCCAATCCGGCTTCCGGATTAGTCCATTTCATCGGCAGGAATGCCAAGACTGCCTTGTAAGTTATGTGATTTTCTTCCAAGGCTGCTGCTGCCAAAGTATCACCATCCTTTAAAATGGCAAGCAACAAATGTTCGGTATCGGCTATTTTATCCTTCAGCATACGTGCTTCCAATATCCCAATCTTCAAAATACGGGTAGTTTCCGGTGTCAAGGCAAATTCCGCCCCATATCTGGCATCATTCCGCTCATTCCTTATGAAACCTTCTAAACGCGCTTTAATCTCTTTCAAATTAGCATTAAGTTTCAGCAATATTTCAACTGCCTTTCCCGTACCGTCGCGTAGGATACCCAGCAATAAATGCTCGGGGTTAATGTAGCGACTGTTCAGCCTACCGGCTTCTTCTCTACTATAGGCCAATACATCTGAAACTCTTTGCGAAAATTGATTGTTCATTTACAGTCTCCTTCTGTTATTATTGGGGTTAATTCCGTGGCAAAGATACACATTTTCTGTATATCCGCATTATGTCTGTCGGCAAATATCTACAAATCGCGTGCCAAAAATTTCGAAGGCGTCCATATGCCGATTACGATGGATACTTCTCGGGAAAGCTATTTCTTTCTTTGGAGGAGACGACCTCTAATCATCGCCGAGCTTCCTTCAAAGTCTAGAGGAGCGTATTAATGTACTTCAAAAAGAAGTTTCTTTTCAAAAAGCTTTCGTATGTCGTGAAAAAGCCGTACCTTAGCGTGGTTTTTTCAACGAACCGAAGATTTGTATAATTAATTTCATCTTTTAAATGCTTGAACAAGACAGAATTATAAAAATCAACATCGAGGAGGAAATGAAGTCATCGTACATTGACTACTCTATGTCGGTCATCGTATCGCGTGCCCTTCCGGATGTGAGAGATGGTTTTAAACCCGTTCATCGAAGAATTCTTTTCGGTATGATGGGGTTGGGAAATACGTCAGACAAACCCTATAAAAAATCAGCCAGAGTAGTAGGTGAGGTGTTAGGTAAGTATCACCCGCACGGAGATTCTTCCGTCTATGGTGCTTTGGTGCGCATGGCTCAGCCGTGGAACATGCGCTACACGCTGGTAGATGGTCAAGGTAACTATGGATCGGTAGATGGAGATAGTGCAGCAGCTATGCGTTACACTGAGTGTCGTTTGCAAAAGATTGGCGAAGACATGATGCAGGATTTGGACAAGGAAACGGTAGACATGCAAAACAACTTCGACGATTCTTTGCAAGAACCGACCGTGATGCCGACACGCATTCCAAACCTGTTGGTCAACGGAGCATCGGGTATCGCTGTAGGTATGGCTACTAACATGCCGACACATAATCTGTCCGAAGTCATCGATGCCTGCATCGCTTATATAGATAATAATGATATAGACATTGAGGAGTTGATGACTTACGTCAAAGCTCCCGATTTCCCTACAGGAGGATACATCTATGGCATGAGCGGTGTGCGCGAAGCTTACCTGACAGGGCGAGGACGTGTAGTGATGCGTGCCAAGGCCGAAATTGAAACAGGGCCTACACATGATAAAATCGTTGTGACGGAAATTCCTTATGGCGTAAACAAAGCCGAATTGGTGAAATACATCTACGAGCTGGCCGCTGAAAAGAAAATCGAAGGAATCTCTAACGCCAACGATGAATCAGACCGTGAAGGTATGCGAATCGTTATCGACGTTAAACGCGATGCCAACGCCAGCGTAGTACTGAACAAGCTTTATAAGATGACTATGTTACAGACTTCATTCGGTGTTAATAATGTGGCATTGGTTCATGGGCGTCCTCGTTTATTAAATCTAAAAGAGCTTATCAAATATTTTATAGAACATCGGCATGATGTCGTCATCCGTCGCACAAAATTTGATTTGAGAAAGGCAAAAGAACGTGCCCACATTTTGGAAGGTTTGATTATCGCCTCAGATAATATTGACGAAGTAATTCGCATCATCCGTGCAGCTAAAACGCCCAATGACGCCATTAGTGGCTTAATGGAACGTTTTGAACTGACAGAAGTCCAATCACGCGCCATCGTCGAAATGCGTCTGCGTCAACTCACCGGCTTGATGCAAGACCAACTACATACCGAATATGAAGAAATACAGAAACAGATAGCTTACTTAGAAGAAATTCTCGTAAATGATGGATTGTGCCGTAAAGTTATCAAAGACGAGTTGATTGAAGTCAAAGAGAAATATGGAGACGAACGTCGCTCGGAAATTGTATATTCGTCGGAAGAGTTTAATCCGGAAGACTTCTATGCTGATGATGAAATGATTATCACCATCTCACATATGGGTTACATTAAGCGTACTCCGTTGAGTGAGTTTCATGCACAAAATCGAGGTGGGGTAGGGTCAAAAGGCTCGGATACGCGCGATGAAGACTTTGTAGAGCACATCTACCCGGCTACCATGCACAACACCATGATGTTTTTCACTCAGAAAGGTAAGTGCTATTGGTTGAAGGTATATGAAATTCCCGAAGGTTCAAAGAATTCGAAAGGCCGTGCCATCCAGAACCTCTTGAATATCGACCCAGACGATGCAGTAAATGCTTATCTGCGGGTGAAGAACTTGAACGATCAAGCGTTCATCAATAACCATTATGTGCTGTTCTGCACAAAGAATGGTATCATCAAGAAAACATTACTCGAACAGTACTCCCGTCCTCGTCAGAATGGTGTAAATGCTATCACCATTCGTGAAGATGACCGTGTGATTGAAGTCCGCATGACCAATGGTGATAATGAAATCATCATCGCTAATCGAAACGGGCGTGCCATCCGTTTCCACGAAAGTGCAGTACGCGTCATGGGGCGTACAGCTACAGGAGTGCGTGGCATGACTTTGGACGAAGATGGACAAGATGAAGTTGTAGGTATGATATGTATCAAAGATCCTGATACAGAGACTATTATGGTTGTTTCTGAGCAAGGATATGGCAAACGCTCTGATATTGAAGACTATCGTAAGACTAATCGAGGTGGAAAGGGGGTAAAAACCATAAATATCACTGAAAAGACAGGAAAATTGGTGGCCATCAAGTCCGTAACCGATGACAATGATTTGATGATTATCAACAAATCGGGTATTACTATCCGCTTGCGTGTAGCCGATGTTCGTATCATGGGACGCGCCACTCAAGGTGTCCATCTGATAAATTTGGAGAAACGTAACGATGAAATTGGCTCCGTATGTAAAGTAACTTCTGAAGCTGAGAATGATGAAGAAACATTAGAAAACAAAATGCCAGCAATAGATCCGGATGCTTCTCCATTAGTAAATGAACAAAATTTCTCCAATAATGAATAGGAATAGACAAAAACATAATGTTAATTTTAATTTTTCTACAATCATGAAGAAAGTATTACTTGTAGCGGCTTTACTGATAGGTGTAACCGGTGCTAGTTTTGCACAAGAAAAAGCAGTAAAAGAAGCTAAAAAAATCGCAAACGGAACAACCCCCGATTTTGCAAAAGCAGAAGAATTGATAAACCAAGCTATGGTTAATCCTGAAACAAAAGATCAAGCCGAGACATGGAATGTAGCGGGTTTTATCCAAAGAAGAAGAAGTGAAGAAGAAATGAAAAATGCCTATCTTAGAAAACCGTATGATACATTGCAGGTTTATAATAGTGCATTGAACATGTGTAAATACTTCTTTAAGTGCGATGAATTGGCTCAAATTCCTAATGAAAAAGGAAAAATTAAGAATAAATACAGAAAGGGTAATGCCGCAACAATGCTTAATGAACGAGGGAATCTGATCAATGGTGGTATTCAATATTATAACACTTATCTGACTTCAGAAAAGAAAGAAGATGGTCAGAAAGCACTTGAATTCTTCGGTACTTACGTAGACATGGCTAGTCACCCAATGTTCGAAAACGCAGAAGTGATTAGAACTGACACACTCCTTCCTACCATTGCTTATTATGCAGGTATGGTAGCAACTAGATTAGAAGACTATCCCAGTGTATTGAAATATGCTCCATTTGCAAAAGATAATGCAGAAGTAGGTAAGTATGCTATGGAATTAGTTTCTACTGCTCTTAAAGCCGAAGGAGATACCGCTAAATGGATTGCATCTCTTCAAGAAGGTGTACAGAAGTATCCCGATCATCAATTCTTCTTCGGAAATCTGATTGATTATTACAGCAATAGCAACAAGTATGACGAAGCTATGAAATTTGCGGATGACATGCTGGCAAAAGAGCCTAATAATACATTTTATCTGTATGTAAAGGGTTATTTATACCACAACATGTACACCACTTTAAAAGAAAAAGATGCTGCACAAGCTACTGCTTCGTTGGAAAAAGCCATTGAGTTCTATCAAAAGACAATCGAAATTGATCCGAATTATGCTGAAGCTTATTCGAATTTAGGTCTTGTCTACTGTTTGCAAGCACAAGATTTCTCAGAGAAAGCTACCACTGATGTAAATGATCCCAAATATAAAGAAGATCAAGCAACTCTGAGAACTTTCTATGAAAAAGCAAAACCTTGTTATGAGAAGGCAAGACAACTTCAACCTGAAAAGAAAGAACTTTGGTTGAATGGCCTTTACAGAGTATATTATGTACTGCAAATGGGACCTGAATTTGAAGAAATTGAAGGTTTGATGCAATGAGTCACTATATGAAAATAAATAGAGGTAGCCATTTTGTTGGTTACCTCATTTATTTTTATGTTTTATAATACAATTATTAAACATAATGCAAATTATTTGCATATAGAATGGGGAGACGGCGGCAGCATCATCAACCTTGAACCTCAACTACTTTTTTTCGAGTGTCCTTAAACCATTTCTGGAAAATGTTATAAGGGACTTTGTTCTTGACACAAAACGATTGGAGAGATTCTCCACGGGGTAACGCCTCCGTCTGGTACTGAAAGTAAAACCTTTCAAAATCTTCACTGCTATACATAATTCTATAAATTTTGCTTGCAGCGAAGGTATTCTTTTCAGTTAATAGCCTTTTTTGACTGCTTACAGGAGACCCACGGAACGGCGCGGAACGCCGGAAACGTCAAACGCACGGAAAACGAGGTGTATTTCATCACCAATGATTTGGACGCTAACGGCCGCAGAGGTCGCGGAAGATATAGGATTTCAACATTTACTTAAATATCCTAAATCTCCCGCAATTCTGTATTTATTCTACAACAGAGTTTTTTCCTATGTTTGCTTCGTCTAAAATCTGTAGAGCTCGATCTAAAACGGTAGTATCATCTAGCATTACCAAACCTCCATCCGGACCTGGCTCTAGATGGATACCAACACTTTTCCCTTCTTTAAAATTATGACCACCAAAAAAATTCCGCACTGTATCTACACTTAATCCCAATTCGTCTGCTATTCGATGCATGCTACCTGTAGGCAAAGCATCTTTTATTTTACGTAATTCGTTAAATGTTATTGTTCTCATATTCATAAATCTAATAAAGTTTATACAATAAATGATATTTTCGCTATAAATATAAGAAGAAAAATAGATTTAACAAATAGTTTGAAGATTTTTTTAAGATTGGAATTTAGTTAGGGGCATTCAGTGAATAGGAAAAATTAGCCAACTAATTCATACACAAATCTTTGCATAACCCAAATGGACATCCATTTCGCCTTCAAGCATCTTCTGTCTTGAACTGACTAAGGAACTCCTTACTTAACACCTCATCGGGCACTACTTGATTCTTTTCTCCTTAGATGATTTCTATAGAAGCAGCCGGAACCCAGCCGACTTTTCCATCTTCCAAGCTGATTTCTTTCCAATCACGCATGGAATTATCTTTTATTTGGACTTTGCATCCTTCATGCAACACAAATAGACTGGTACCACTTTCACTTGGTGTGCTTCGTATGGTAACACTTGGAGATAAAATTATGGCTTTATTTCGCTCAGTTAATGTTGTCTTCTGCTGTGAAGCGAAAATATTACAAACTACAGTCAATACTACACATACACATCCCACAATAAAACCCATTTTTTTCCACATGGTTTGCTTGGTAAAGAAAAATAATGCTAATGAAACCAATAATAATAGGAAAAATGCAATACCCCATTTAGCCCATGCATCTACACCTAAGCAACTTATCAATGACTTAGTCCATGCCACAAAGAAAATATCGGGGATGGGCGTCACTTTATCAATAGTCTTTGAACGAGCCACTTCCAAATTAGCCCGAATATCATCATTTCCAGGATCTAATAATAAAGCACGTTCATAATTTAAAATAGCTTTAGCTATATCGTCAACTTTATAATAACTATTTCCTAAATTATAATAAATTTCCGGAGCTTCTCCTTGTAACAAAAGCCCTTCATATATTTGTATAGCAGCAGCATAGTCATTACGTAAATAAGCGCTATCCCCATCAGCCTTGGTTATATTACTCATTTGTTTGGCCGCAGAGAACTCTGAATGCTCCTTTACTGCTACGCTATCAATAGTAGTTGTATCTTGTCCCCATATAGCGATTGAAAGAACCAAACTAAAGATAAAAAACAATGTTTTTTTCATACTCTTTATCTCCCCTTTTAATGTTTAATAGAGTTTTCCATTTTGGTAATTACCTCAAGCGAAGCCGTATAAACCTTATCCATAGCTTGGTTGGCATCGCCAGGTGCAAAGCGAACAAACTCACAATTATTCAATGCGTCAAGAAATTCTTTAATCAAATCTTCTGCAACTCCATATTTTCGCAATTCTTCTTCAATATTATCTTTCGAAAGACGAGATACCGGTATGTTCAACTTATCACTGATATATCCCCAAAGAGCCTTCAATACTTCATCATAAAAAGCATCCTTTTGGTTAGACATCAATAATTTACCGGCCAATTTCATTCGTTTGGTGGCCACTTTATTGGCTTTCTTAGTACGTACTTTAGCAACATTGGCATTGGCTGCTATTTGTTTACGATAAACGATGAAGAAGGCTATGAATAAAATACCGGGAATGATATAGCATAGCCAATATATCGTCGAAGCAAAGAAATATTCTCCCTTTGGTGAAAGCGTCACTTCGTTCTGTTTGATGAAACGAATATCTTCGTTAAGCACTTTCAAATCCTCTTTATTCGCAAAGTTGGCAATAGTCTGTGTAGCATTTCCTTCTCCCTTAGATACATGTACTTCATATTCTTCCGTACTCAAGGTTTTGTAAGACTGCGATTTACTATCAAAATAGCTAAATTTCATCGCAGGAATTTTATATGTACCTGCATTGCGGGGAATGGCTAAATACTCAATCACCTTATTACCTGACAACCCCTCACTGGTAAGGCGGAATTTGCTATCTACTTTCGGATCATAGATTTCAAAATCTTCAGGAAATTTGATTTCCGGTTCTGAAACTAATTTCAGATTACCAACTCCCGATATTACCACTTTAACAGTAATGGCATCATTGGTCTTTACATCTGTACTATTAATGGAAGAAGTGATATTGAACTCCCCTACTCCTCCGCTAAAATCTACAGGTTTTCCATCTGGTAAAGCCTTCACGTCAATGGTTAATTTAGGAGTAGTCAAAACCTTCTTTATCTGAATGCTGCTGGCTCCTCCGTTAAAGAAAGCTTCAAACGGATCATCAACTTCCATAACCTGACTTATCGAGGCATCAAAACGAGCCGGTTCAATGGTTAATTTGCCTGATTGTTGAGGGAATAAAACAAACTGGCGATAGATGGTAGAATGATAATTCCGTCCTTTATAATGCTCTAATCCCCAACGGCGATTATCTGGCAGTTCAACTTCTTGCGAATGAAATCCTTTAAAGTCGGGCAACTTCACGTTATCGAACCCACGCAAATCTACTACCGTATAAATCTTGTAAGTTAATAAAATAGCCTCTTGCTCAAATACATTTGTTTTACTGGCCGTAGCCGTTATGAATAAGTCGTTATTAGAAATGGAAGTTCCCGATGAAGTCCGTCCAGAAACATTACCTTGACTATTGCCGGCACCCGATGAACTGTTTGACTTGTCAGCAGGAAGTACTTTGATATGTACAGAGTTGGAAATCATCTGATTTCCATCTGCCGAGATGGTTGCTCCAGGGATGGTATATTCTCCCTCCGTAGTAGCCATCAAGATATAAGTAAACGTCAGTGACTCACTTCTATCTCCATTGATTATCTGTATACTACTCGAACGACTCGGCCCCATCAACACATCAAAACCTTTAATGGCTGGTGCCCGGAAATCTTTAACTTTTTGTGTATTTACAGTATATGATAGCCTGAATTGGTCACCCACTGCCACCGCATCGGGAGCTGATGCATTAAAAATCACTTTGTCGTCAGCAAAGCTATTCAGCGTTATTGCCATCAGTGCTACCCATAAAAATACGATTTTCCTCATATATTATTCTATTTATATATTTTTACTTACCAATCCTTTTCCAATTGAGTTCCTTGGATAACTTGTTGTTGCTTCTTTACCTTATCCTGCACATCTTTCTCGTCTTGCATTACCGAGTTCAGCAATTGTTCAGCATTTTCCTTGGACATTTGGTTATCCTTGTTCTGTTGAGGAGGTTGCTGTTGGTCCTGATTTTGATTTTGTGACTGATTTTGCTGTTGATTCTGTTTCTGTTCCTGCTCTTGCTTATTTTGCTCTTGGTTGTCTTGATTTTGATTCTGCTGGTTTTGTTGTTGGTCTTTCAGCATTTTCTGAGCCAATGCAAGGTTATAACGTGTTTCATCATCTTTCGGATTGTTTCGCAATGACTCCTTATAAGCCTCTATAGCTTTCGCATAATCCTTTTGCGAATGAAATATAACTCCCATGTTATGGAAAATATGCGCCAAGTTAGGTTTCTCCTTCTCCACTTTACTCGCAGCCACATATTGTTCCATAGCCTCTTGCAGTTTATTTTGTTGCATTAGCGTATTGCCCAAATTATACATGGATATAGCAGACTTTGGATTAACTTCCAACGCTTTCCGATAGTTCACCTCTGCATCTACATACACACTATCATCGTATTGGCGGTTCCCTTTACGAATCAGGTCACGTTCTGCCTTTTGAGCATACACCGATAGGGTAAGAACACCCAGTAAAAATAGTCCTATATATCTTTTGTACAACATGACTTTACTTATTATTCTTATTCGAAAACAGATGAATATTACGGAACAACGGGTTTTTACGTTCCAGAATCAACATCTCAGCCAGCAACAGGAGCAGAATAATCCATGCTACAGCCTGAAATTGTTCATTAAATTCAGTATAGACTTGGGTCTCCACATCTGCTTTAGCCATTTTGTCTATTTCATTAGAGATGGCTCTAGCGGCATTGTTGGAATTGTCTACTCGTACATAAATACCATTTCCATTTTTAGCTACTTCTTGACACATCGATTCGTTCAGTTGGGTCACAATTATATTTCCCTCCCGGTCACGCCGGTAGTCATTGGTTCCTTCGATAGGAATAGGGGCTCCTTCTGGCAATCCTACCCCTAATACGTTGACTTGAATTCTTTTCTCAGCAGCAGCCTTAGCGGCTTCTACCGCTCCCCTTTCATGATTTTCGCCATCTGTTATCACAATTATAGTACGCCCTACTCCTTCTTGAGGGGTAAAACTGCGTGTCGCCAATTGCAAAGCTGCCCCGATGGCCGTTCCTTGTTTGGAAATCAAGGAAGGATCAATAGTTTCAAGAAACATTTTAGCCGAAATGTAATCACTGGTGATAGGCAATTGAGTAAATGCATCTCCCGCAAAAACAATCATTCCCACTTTGTCATTTTGCATTCTGTCTACCAGTCTAGATACCAGACGTTTGGCCCTTTCAAGGCGACTTGGCTGTACGTCTTGTGCCAACATAGAATTCGATATATCAAGTGCAATAATAACCTCAACACCTTGTCGTTTCACAGTTTCCAACTTGGAACCAAATTGCGGTCGTGCCAACAAGACTGCAAAAAAACCAATGGCGGTCCACACAAACCAGAACTTTACATCCGGTCGGTATTTAGATACATCCGGCATCAGTTGGGCCATCAGTTCCGGATCACCGAATTTACGGATGGCTTTACGTCTCCGATGATTGGAATACAAGTAAAATGCTATCAACACGGGTAGCAATATCAACAAGTATAAAAAGGCAGGTTCTTCAAATCGAAACATATACTTACTTTCTCTTTTACGACGTTATAAATACGCCAAGTTTAAGGTATCTTTTTCAAAATGGTATTACGCAACAAAACCTCCAACAATACACAAAGGAAAGCAGCCAATGCAAACCAACGATATTCTTCCTCACGTTTGCTGAATTCCTTGACACTGAGTTTCGTTTTCTCCAGTTTATCGATTTCTTCGTACACTTCTTTTAGCTTCGAATTGCTGGTCGCACGAAAATAATTTCCATCAGTCGTACCGGCAATTTGCGTTAAAGTATTCTCATCAATTTCCACAGGCACATTGACATACTGAACAGTTCCTCCCACCGGATAAGGATAAGGAGCCGTTCCATTGGTGCCCACTCCAATAGTATAAACACGGATACCAAAGCTTTTGGCTATTTCTGCCGCAGTAAGTGGCGAAATATCTCCGCGATTGTTGGTACCATCGGTTAACAATATAATGACTTTCGACTTCGCTTTACTATCTTTCAGGCGAGTCACTGCATTCGCAATACCCATACCGACTGCTGTACCATCTTCAATCAGGCCGCATTTGATTTCTTTTATCAGATTCAACAAGACAGCATGATCCACCGTTAGCGGACATTGCGTAAAACTCTCACCCGCAAATAACGTAATTCCTATATTATCATTGGGACGCCCGTTGATAAATTGTGCAGCCACTTCCTTGGCTGCTTCCAAACGGTTAGGCTTTAAATCTTCAGCCAACATACTGGTCGAAACGTCAATAGCCATCATGATGTCTATTCCTTCTATTTCACTGTTTTGCCAGCTATCCGTGGTTTGAGGACGTGCCAATACGATTATAAGCAACACCAGACTGACAACACGCAACACAAAAGGAATATGCAATAGATAATTCTTATAACTTTTAGGAGTATGTGCATACACACGGGCATCAGAAATCTGAAGAGTAGCCTCATTTTTTCTGCGCTTCATGATATACCATACGATATAAGGTATAAGCAATAATAGCAAAAACAGATATTCAATATTGGCAAAAACCATTGTTCCTACGATTTAAGCAAAATAATTATATAATTCTCTACAGATATAGACCAAACATCCTATGAAAGCTACTGCCAGCAGGACAATTCCTATACCCAACCCTACTTTTGTCCGCAATGACCGTTTCTCCACAATCGTGATTTCCGTAGGTTGCGGCTTCGCGTTTGCATCTTCTATCTCCTTAGTTTCATTGATAAAATCAATAGCATTCAGCAGATTGGCATCGTTTTCGTTCATCATTGGGTTATGCTTGGCAAATTTTACTAGGTCGGCCGTCTGGAACAATTCACGCAAATCTGCAATTGCTTCTTTGTCATTGTGTTCCAGCAATTTTTCAATAATTTCCCCCGAAGTCATTTCTAAGGCATTGAAGTGGAAACGTTCCTTGATATACAGTCGAAGCGTATCTGTCAATTCCGTATAATACTCTTTCGGAAGCCCTTTTTGCCAAACTTTCTCCTGCTTGATACGTTCTATTTCCTGCATGGCCACCTGATGAGGAGGCAACTTCGGCTCTAACTTTACTTTGCGAATAATTGGCTTATTGTCACGGATTCGCTTGAAAAGGTAAATGGTCAACAATAGGAAAGGAGCCAATAATAGCACACAAGCAATAAAAGCATACCAATCTTCCCAAGCAAAAGGAGGTTTCATCACTGTTTTGGGACCAAACATGGACTCAGGATGCAATGAATCCAATGGAACTTTCACCGAATATACCATCAAGGCCAATGCCTTCGACCGATAAGGCTGATTGTCTACGATAACTTCCATAGGAGGCAAGTAGTAAAGAGCCGAATCGAACGACGTGATGGTATACATCTGAGTAATCAAAGTACGTTTTCCGTCATTTAGCCATTGCGTATCGGGCTTGGCCACATCCAGCACTTCCACGCCACGCACCAATGTGTCCTTAAACACCGGGAAAATGGCTCGTTTGTTGGCATCCAATGATACTTCCAGTTTGATGTGTGCTTGCTCTCCAATCAAGATTTGCAACGAATCGATACTAGCATCCACCGTTACCGACTGTGCATATATCCTGCCGGTGAAAGCTATCCCCAAACAGATGAACAGAAATATATATTTTCTCATTACCTATTAATTTCGTTTCGCAAACAAATTCATTAATGCTTTCACGTAATCTTGGTCAGTACGTACCGAAACGTTGTCTACATTACTTTTCGTAAACGTTTCATTCAATTCAGCTTGTTTGTTCACCCACCATTCATGATGCGCCTTTCTTACTGCTTTCGATGAAGTGTCAATCCACTGCTCATGACCGGTTTCAGCATCTTTAATTTTCATCAGGCCAATGGCTGGCAACTCTTCGACACGACGGTCATATACTTGAATTGCTACGACATCGTGCTTACGGTTGGCAATGGTCATGGCGTTCTTAAAACTCTGCTGGTCAATGAAGTCCGAAAGGATGAAAGCCGTACATCTGCGTTTCATGACGTTGGTCAGATACTCCAACCCCATGCGTATGTCAGTCCGACGGCTTTCGGCATGAAAGTCCAGCAATTCACGGATGATGTACAGGATATGCTTACGTCCTTTCTTGGGCGGGATAAATTTCTCTATCCGGTCTGAAAAGAATATAACCCCGATTTTATCGTTATTCTGGATGGCCGAGAATGCCAGTGTAGCGGCAATCTCCGTCACCATATCCTTCTTCATCTGTTTCTCCGTACCAAACTCCAAACTTCCGGAAACATCTACGAGCAACACTACGGTTAGTTCACGTTCTTCTTCAAACACCTTCACATAAGGCTTGTTGAAGCGTGCAGTCACGTTCCAATCAATGTCGCGTATATCGTCACCAAACTGATATTCACGCACTTCGGAAAAAGCCATTCCCCTACCCTTGAAGGCCGAATGATACTGGCCGGCAAAGATATTGTTGGACAATCCCCGTGTCTTGATTTCAATCTGGCGGACTTTCTTTAAAAGTTCTGTTGTCTCCATGAACGAGTCACAAAAAGTCTATCGATTAGGGCACTTCTACCTTATTTAATATCTTGCTGACAATTTCATCCGAAGTCAGGTTGCTGGCTTCGGCTTCGTAGGTCAGTCCGATACGATGGCGCAATACGTCATGAGCCACGGCACGCACATCTTCCGGTATGACATAACCACGGCGTTTGATGAATGCATAACTGCGTGCAGCCAAAGCCAAATTGATGGAAGCACGGGGCGAACCACCGAAGCCAATCATATCTTTAAGTTCCTTCAAGTCATACTTCTCCGGATAACGGGTAGCAAACACAATATCAACGATATATTTCTCAATTTTCTCATCCAAGTATACCTGGCGAACCACTTTCCGAGCTTCCATGATTTCTTCCGCTTTCAAGATGGGACGAACGTTGACCTTGTCCCCGCTGATATTCTGGCGGATAATGAGTTTTTCCTCTTCCAGTTTCGGATAATCGATAATGACCTTCAGCATGAAACGGTCCACCTGCGCTTCGGGCAGCGGATAAGTACCTTCCTGTTCGATGGGATTCTGGGTGGCAAGCACCAAGAACGGTTCCGGCAGACGGAAAGTCTCCTTGCCGATGGTTACCTGTCGCTCCTGCATGGCCTCGAGCAAAGCACTCTGCACCTTGGCCGGAGCACGGTTGATTTCATCAGCCAACACGAAATTGGCAAAAACCGGGCCTTTCTTTACCAAGAAACTCTCGTCTTTCTGACTATACACCATGGTACCGATAACATCGGCCGGCAGCAAGTCCGGAGTAAACTGTATGCGACTATATTGGGCGTCAATCAAGGAAGCCAGTGTTTTAATGGCCAACGTCTTTGCCAATCCGGGCACACCTTCCAACAATACGTGTCCGTCCGACAACAAGCCAATCAACAGGGATTCAACCAAATGTTTCTGACCGACAATAACTTGGTCCATACCTGTAGTAAGATGGGTGATGAAAGCACTTTGTCTTTCAATCCGCTCATTCAGTTCGCGGATATCGATAGTTTCAGCCATAAAATCAATATTTTTTAGAATTATTTATCATGATTATGCCGTTTGCAACGGCTTCGTTTTTTCGCTCCCAAAAGTACACTAAATATATCAGCCATGCCAACTAATTTTTATTAAAAAAGGGGGCTAAACCTTTAGATAAAACTAAATTCCATCCGATATACCTTTCGAACGATTGTTTTTTACACCTTATTATATAATATATAACGCAAGCTCGATAGTATATAAGTACTGCAAGAGCGATAGATAAGTACTACGGTCTGCCCTGCTTTGTATCACCTTCATATTCGCTCTAAGGCTTAGAGACATTCACTCCAAGGCTTAGAGACATTCACTCTAAGGCTTAGAGACATCCACTCTAAGGCTTAGAGACAATTCCATGGTAGTGCAGAGGAAGGGCCAAGGCAGAATGTAACTTTTCCCTATAAAGTATGTACGTCCAATGCATATTTTACGTACTTTTGCACATCCTAACATCCTAATCAAACAGAATCGGTATGAAAAAATTAATAAAGGGAGCACGTTTCACTCCCAAGAACTACTCGGACGAAGTAGAAGCCAAAGTACAACACTATAAAAAAGAAGGTTATCGCCTGCCCCAACGCCATTTGCTCCGCACACCGGAACAGTTGGAAGGTATCCGTGAAAGTGCTCAAATTAATACAGCCCTGCTGAACTATATTGCAGAGAACATCCGCGAGGGCATGTCAACAGCCGAAATAGATCATATGGTGTACTGTTTCACCACTGACCACGATGCCATTCCAGCACCTTTCCTTTACGACGGATTCCCCAAAAGCGTATGTACCAGCATCAATGACGTGGTATGTCACGGCATACCCAGCACCCGAGAAATCTTGCGAAGCGGGGACATCATTAATGTCGATGTTTCTACCATTTATAAAGGATACTTTTCCGACGCTTCGCGCATGTTCCTGATAGGCGAAGTCAACCCGGAAATGAAACGACTGGTGGAAGTAGCCCGCGAATGCCGTGACATAGGCGTCCGGATGGCTCAACCTTGGGTACGCTTAGGCGATGTGGGAGCTGCCATCCAAGAGCATGCCGAAAAGAATGGCTATAGTGTCGTACGCGACCTGTGCGGACACGGATGCGGCGTCAAGTTCCACGAAGAGCCGGACGTAGAGCATTTCGGTCGACGGGGCACAGGCATGCTCATCGTTCCGGGCATGACGTTTACCATTGAGCCTATGATCAACATGGGAACCTACGAAGTCTTTATTGACGAAGCCGACGGCTGGACGGTATGCACCGAAGACGGATTGCCTTCCGCCCAATGGGAAAGTCATATCCTGATTACCGAAAATGGCAACGAAGTGTTAACCGAATAAGTTCCAACCTGCCATTTATGGAAATCATACTACTCCTTACCGGGCTGTGCATAGGCACAGCCATCGGTTTCCTGATTTCTGCCCGGAAAGCCGCTGTGCTGAATACACGGCTGGCTGCGGCCGATGAACGGGAATCCTTGCTCAATCGTACCCTTGCCGAACGCGTGGCCCAAGAACGGGAAACGGCCGATGAACGGTTAAAGGCGCAGGAACGACATTATGTAGACCGGTTGGCCGAACAAGGGCGACTGTTCAATGCCCAAATGGAACAACGGGAAAAAGACTTTACCCAGCGCCTGACCGAACAGCGGGAACAGTTGGAAAAACGGCTGGCTGAACAACGCGAAGAAGCCGAAGCCTTGCACCGCCGCATGAATGCCGAATTTGAAGCCTTGTCCAATCGTATATTCCAGAACAAGACGGAAGATTTCAAACGGCTGAATGCCGAACATATCGGCAACCTGCTCCGTCCGTTAGGCGAGAACCTGAAAGACTTCCGCGAGAAAGTGGAACAGGTGTATAGCACCGAAGCCAAGGAACGTTTCTCGCTGAGTGAACGCATCAAGGACCTGGTAGAACTGAACAATCGTTTGAGCGAAGAAGCCAACAACCTGACCCGTGCCCTGAAAGGCAACACCAAGATGCAAGGAAACTGGGGAGAAGTGATACTGGAACGGCTTTTGGAGGCGTCCGGACTCATTGAAGGTGAGCATTACTTCCGGCAAGAATTCCTGAAAGACGAACGCGGCGAAGCACTGGTCAACGAAGAAAGCGGCCAACGCATGCAGCCCGATATCATCGTGCGCTATCCCGACAATCGCGAGATGATTATCGACTCCAAAGTTTCCCTGTCAGCCTATGCCGCCTATACGGCTGCCGAAGATAAAGACGAACAGGCCCGTTACCTGAAAGCTCACTTGCAATCGGTCCGTGCCCACATTGACGAACTGAGCCGGAAGGACTACTCACACTATGATGTAAAAGCACCGGATTTCGTCATGATGTTCATCCCCATGGAAGGAGCCTACCTGCTGGCCGTACAGAGCGACGCCAACCTGTGGGAATATGCGTACCAACGGAAAGTGGTATTAATGAGCCCTACCAATCTCATCAGTGCCCTGCGCCTGTCACTCGACCTGTGGAAACGCGAGAACCAGGTGAAAAACGTGCAAGCCATCATCAAGCGGGGCACTTCGCTTTACGAGAAGATAGCCGGATTCACCGATACGTTCCTGGCGTTGGGCGACCGGCTGTCCGCGATGCAGAAAGATTACAGCAAGGCACTCAACCAACTGTCCGAAGGCTCGGGCAACATCGTCCGCCAGGCCGAACAACTGCGCGACATGAGCCTGACGCCCAAGAAACGCATTTCGGCCCGCCTGCTATCCACGAAAGACAACGAAGAAGACGAAGAATAAAACTTATAACAAACAATAATGAAAGCATTGAAAGACCGCATCCTCCGCGACGGACGTTGTTTCCCCGGAGGTATCCTGAAAGTAGACAATTTCATCAACCACCAGATGGATCCCATCCTGATGAAAAGCATCGGTGTGGAATTTGTGCGTCGTTTCGCCTCCACTCCCATCAACAAAATCATTACCGTCGAAGCCAGTGGCATTGCTCCTGCCATCATGGTGGGGTACTTGCTCGAGCTACCCGTAGTCTTCGCCAAGAAAAAGAAGCCCAGCACCATGGAGAACATGCTTGTCACCTCGGTTTACTCATTCACCAAGCAACGCAGCTACGAAGTTTGTGTCAGCCGTGATTTCCTTTGTCCGGGCGACAAGGTGCTGTTCATCGATGACTTTCTGGCCAATGGCAATGCAGCCAAGGGTATCATCGACCTCGTCCGGCAAGCGGGTGTCGAACTGATGGGCATGGGCTTCATCATCGAGAAGGCTTTTCAGCACGGAGGTGACGAATTGCGGGCCGAAGGCATCCATGTGGAAAGCCTAGCCATCATCGAGAGTCTGGATAACTGCGAAATAAAAATCAGATAAGACAGGGCATGGAAGAGACTCAAAAAGAACCGTTGAAAAACGGACTGATTTACGGATTGAACGACCGTCCCCCTTTCCGGGAGGCTTTCTTTGCTGCCTTGCAACACCTGTTGGCCATCTTCGTTGCCATCATCACGCCACCGCTCATCATTGCCGGAGCACTGAAGTTGGATACGGAGACCACGGGCTATCTGGTATCAATGGCACTCATCGCATCCGGCATTGCCACCTTTATCCAGTGCCGCCGCTTCGGCTTCATCGGCACGGGGCTACTGTGCATACAAGGTACCAGCTTCTCGTTCATCGGTCCCATCATCGCAGCCGGTCTGACGGGTGGACTTCCCCTCATATTCGGCTCGTGCATGGCAGCCGCTTCGGTAGAAATGCTCATCAGTCGCCTGCTGAAGTACACACGCCGCATCATTACACCACTTGTGTCAGGCATCGTGGTGACACTCATCGGCATGAGCCTCATTAAAGTCGGCATTACGGCCTGCGGCGGTGGAGCAGCCGCTCAAGCCGATGGCACTTTCGGTAGCCTGCGCTACGTAGGGCTATCGGCTTTGGTACTGGTGCTCATCATTATCTTCAACCGTAGCAATAACCGCTACCTGCGCATGAGTTCCATTGTCATCGGACTGGCCACGGGGTACGTAGTGGCATGGGCTTTGGGCATGATAGACTTCGGTTCCGTGCAGAGTTTCGGAGGAATCACCGTCCCCCACCCTTTCCGCTTTGGGTTGGACATCAGCTTGTCTGCCGTGTTGGCATTAGCTCTTATCTTCATCATCACGGCCATTGAAGCTTATGGCGACATTACCGCCAACTCGTTGATTTCAGGCGAACCGGTAGAAGGAGAGGTCTTCATCCGACGGGCATCGGGCGGCATCTTTGCCGACGGATTCAACTCCATGCTTTCGGGCATGCTCTGTGCCTTCCCCAACTCGGTGTTCGCCCAAAACAACGGCATGATACAACTGACCGGTGTGGCCAGCCGTTACGTAGGTTACTACATTGCCGCATTGCTGGTGTTGTTAGGTCTGTTTCCTGCCGTAGGCTTGGTTTTCTCCCTGATGCCCGAACCGGTGTTAGGCGGAGCCACGCTACTGATGTTCGGCACCGTGGCTGCCGCCGGCATTCGTATCATCGCATCGCAGGAGATTAACCGCAAGGCCACGCTGGTCATAGCCCTCAGCTTTGCATTGGGACTGAGCGTCGAGCTGGTGCCGGAGATTCTGACTCAGTTACCCGACACCTGGCGTAACATCTTTGCATCGGGCATCACCACCGGTGGACTGACGGCTATCATCGCCAATGCCGTGATACGCATCAAAGAGTAGATCGAAGGGCATACACCTCTCGAAGTACAGCCTTGACATCAATCACCGCTCCCATGGGTGTTTCCCTATCCACCCGCAGGGAAACGGTGACTTCTTGTTTTCCTTCCATAAAAGTCTCGGCTTCTTTCCGCAATTCCCTTAAAGAGATGTCTTTCAGTACTTTCTTCTGACCGGAAGAAGTCAAAAAGGTAACCTCTACCGACATGGGAGCCAACGAATCGGTCTTTGCCTTGTAGAACTTCTGCGGCACGATGCAATTCACCAAGATAGGAAACTCCTTGTCCAGTGTGGCTTCATCGGTCGTGCCCAGTTCTGTGCCTACTTCACGGCGTAACTCCGCATAAACTTCTTTTACAGTCTGTAAATACAGGTGCATGGCTTCGGTCGTACTGCCCCGGTCGTAGCGCAGTTGCAGACGTTTCCGGAAGGGTTCACCCGCTTGCTGTGCTTTTTGGTAGTCCTGACGCAGGCGGTCACTCAACGCGTGTTTCACAAAATCCGCCCGCAGGGACAAGTCATCCGCCTTAGGCCCCATCTCCTCGTCCAGCATCACTTGATTCTGGTAGTTGACGAACAGCTCATAAGTCGTCCGGTCATTGTAAGGCAGGGCGTCACCCCCACCCTCCTGATATTTCCGGGCGAAATACTGCTCCAGCAACTCCCGCTCGTCCGGAGACGTTGCGGCTTTTGCCGGTTCACTGACTTGCGGCTTCATCAGACTATCCGCTGTCCTTTTCACTTCAGGGCGAGCAAACGCATAAAGCGTCCCTGCTGCCACCGGCACGAAGAGCAATAGCTTCAGTCGTGCCCACTTGCTTGTTCTTTTCTTTAACATCATGTTGATACGTTTTTTAAGCTTGCTGTGACCGAAGCCGCTGGCCATAGAGTAAAGCCTTGTGCCAACGGATTTCTTCACGAGCAAAAGTTGATATTGAGTAGCATCGATGCCATGTAAAAGTACGCCGCGGTCTGCTTCGAACTCATGAATCTCACGCAAATCACGCATCAGTAACCAAACAGTGGGATTAAACCAATGGAGCACGCCCAAGGTCTCCATCCAAACCAGATCCCATGTATGAAGATAGCGCAGGTGCATCCGTTCGTGCAGCAACACCGCTTCCCGATGGTGGGCATAGTCGTCTTGCGACAGAACTATGGTACGTCCCCAGCTGAACGAAACCTCTTTCTGCCATCCGATGACCAGACGATAACAGCCGTACTCCCTCACCGGGCAATGACGTAACAAACTCCGCATACGCCACAGGGAAAGCAGAAAGGACAGCAATGTAATCCCTGCCCCGATACCATAGAGCGTAAACACCCATCGGATGGGGTTGGCAGGACTATCTTTCCGCACAGATGGAAGCACTTGTACGGAAGCAGACGGGTCTGGCCGGCTTTCTGTCTGTAACGTTTCCGCCTGCCTTTCCTCCGTCAACCAGGTTTCAACCCAAACCATCGGACGTTGCCAAGGCGTATCTTGAGAGATGGTTCCTTGCACACCGGGCAACACCATGCAGACCCATGTCCCACCCAACAGCAACAATCGGTTGGTGCGAAACAAAGTGTCGCTCCGGAAGCAAAGCCTGAACAGCAGGTAAAACACTGTCAGGCAAAGCGTGGCTTTAAATAGGTAAAACAGGAAAGCACCCATCACCGTTTTATTTGGAGCGTTTGCTTTCGATGCGGGCGATCAGGGTCTTTAGCTCGTCGAGCGGCATCCCTTCTTCTTCCACAAATGCTGACACAACATTCAGGAACGAATTATCGTAATACTGGGCAACGACCTCGTTCAGTGCCGAGCGTTTATATTCACCGGCCGACACAAGGGGATAATACTGATACGTGTTTCCATACGCCCGGTATCCCACAAAGCCTTTCTCTTCCAAGCCGCGTACCAAGGTCGAAACGGTATTGTAGTGAGGTTTTGGCTCCACATAGAAAGCCAGCAACTCGCGGACAAACATCGGGCCATGTTCCCAAAACATCCGCATGATTTCTTCTTCTTTAGCAGTCAGTCGTTTCATTGAATTCTATCTTTAGATGTAGTCGATATAGAAGTTATACGACACAAAGATATAGATTATTTTCAAACAAACAACTACTGCTATTAGTTATTTAACTAAATTAAGCAGGAGAAGAAAGAATTCAATGGAGCATAAGGTTCGGTCGGACTAAAAATACTTCTCCCATAAATAGTGGAGCGGACTGAGCAGGCGGGCGGTCAGGCTGCGTTCATCCGTCAGCACTTGGGCGGTGCCGGTCAGTTCGCCCCCGAAGTCCAGCTTCTTGCCGTAGGAAGTGTGCAAGTCCTGCGGCAGCGATACAGTGACAGTGTACAGTTCCTCCTCATCGGCCAGCAACGACACCGACTGCACCGTCCCCGTCAGGTAGCCGAACTCCATGTACGGATAGCCCGTCACGCTGATGTTCACCCGCTGCCCCGCTTTCACCTTCCCTGAACCCTCGGACGGGAGTTGGATTTTGCCGATAATCTGCCCCATGTCCTTTGCCACGATGGAGAACACCTTGTCACCCCCGGTCACGTTCTGGTTCTTCTGCCACACGTTGTTGTACGACAGGATACCATCTGCCGGCCCCACAAACAGGTAAGCCAGTTCCCAGTCGCTGATGCCCGTCTTCAGTTCGTCGCAAGCCGTTTGCAGGGCAGTCAGCAGCGTGTTTGCCTCGCGCTCCTGCTCCATGCGGGTCTCTATCAGGTTCTGTTTCAATTGGGCTTCCTGGATGCGGGCGTTCGACAGCGTGGTCATCAGCTGTTCCGTACTCTGGTGCTTGCTCAGCAAGGCTTGTTGGGCTTCCTCATACTCCGCTTTGGCGGTCAGCCCCTCTTCATACAGTCCTTTCTCCCGCTCATGCACCGTTGCCGCTATTTGTGTCTGCTCCCGGTCCAAGGCAATCTGCCGGTTCAAGTGGCCGATGTAGCGGCGATACTCCTGCAATTCCTCTTCCGTAGCTGCCAGTTGGCGGGCATACAGATTCAGTTCCAGAAAGTTCCGATAGTCTGTCAGGTTGCGGAGGAAGGAAGCGTAAGCCGTCTGAATACTTCCCAAAGCCAGTTTGTCGGGGAAAATAGCTGTCCGTACGCAACTGTCCGCCGTACTGAACCGCTCCAACCGTTCTTTCAGTTGCAGCACATCGGCCGTCCGGGCAGGATTCTCCAGCACGGCAATAAGGTCGCCCGCATGTACCGAGTCCCGGTCATGCCGATACACCTCTTTAATCTTCCCGCTACTCTTCGCCACCATCCACACCGGCGGCCGTTCGGTGGTCACGGTCACCGTGGCATCCACCACATCGGGATATTGAAAGAAGAATCCGCCGACGAACACCACCGCCAATATACCGACGAACACCGTCGTTCCCCAGCGTACCAACGCCCGTGGCGGTCGTGTCAAGATCTCCTGCACTTCCTCGCTGCGCAAATCAATGTCATTTTCCTGTTCCATAATAATATTTTAATGAAGAACTAAAAATGAAAAATGAAGAATATACCATGCGGTATAATAATACACACGGACAGTGCAGCCCAATTCTTCATTCTTAATTCTTAATTAAAAGCGCACTCCGTGCGCTAAATTCTTCGTTCTTCATTTTTCATTTATTTTATATTTCCAACTGATTCTTCACCAACCGATAGTACTGTCCTCCTTGGGCTATGAGTTCCTCGTGCGTGCCTTCCTCGCTGATGCGGCCGTGGTCTATCACGACGATTTTGTCCGCATGGCGCACCGTGCTCAGGCGATGGGCCACGACCACCGATGTCCTTCCCTGGAAGAATGCCTGCAAGTTCTCCATGATGCGCCGCTCGTTGTTCGCGTCCAGCGCATTGGTCGCTTCGTCGAAAAAGATGAAGGCCGGATCCTTGTATACCGCCCGGGCTATCAGGATACGCTGCTTCTGCCCCTGGCTCAGCCCATGCCCCTCGCTCCCTATCTTCGTGTCGTAGCCCAACGGCAATTCGTTCACATAGTCATCAATGCAGGCCACGCGTGCCGCATGCCTCAGCCGTTCCCGGTCAATCCGTTCCACCCCCGGCGCAATGTTCCCCGCAATGGTGTCCGAGAAGATGAAACCGTCCTGCATCACCACCCCGCACTGCTTCCGCCACTCGCGCAGGCTGTACACGTCCAGCGGCTTCCCGTCCACCTGTATCTGTCCCGAAGCCGGCGGGTAGAAGCCCAGCATCAGTTTCACCAACGTCGTCTTGCCGCTGCCGCTCATGCCCACAATGGCGGTCTGCTTGCCTGCCTCCACGTGCAGGTCGATGCCGTCCAGCGTAGGAATCTCCGACAGCGGGTCGTATCGGAAGCTCACCCGTTCCATCCGCAAGTCTGCCCCCGGCGGCACTTCGCGCAGCAGTTCCCGCGTGGGGTCTTCCTCGTCGGGTTTGTCGCGCACCTCGCTCAGGCGGTTCATGCTCAGCCGGGCGTCCTGCATGTCGCGGGCAAACGTAATCAGTTCGTTCACCGGACTGTTCAGCTGGCCGATGATATACTGCACCGACACCATCATGCCCAGCGTCATGTCACCCTGCACCACCATGCCCGCCACCAGTCCCGTGATAATCACGTTCTTCGTCTGGTTGATGAGCACCGCGCCCGAGTCCTGATACTGCCTGAGCGCCAGGCTCCGGATGTTCACCCGGAACAGCCGCGCCTGGATGCGTTCCCACTCCCACCGCTTCTGCCGCTCGCAGGCGTTCAGTTTGATTTCCTGCATCCCCGTCACCAGCTGCACCACGCTGCTCTGGTTCGCGCTCTGTTGGGCAAACCGCTTGTGGTCCAGTTCCGCCCGCTTCTTCATGAACAGCCACACGTAGCCCACGTACAGCGCACTGCCGCCCATGAAGAGGGCGAACACCAGCGGACTGTAAAGCAACAGCACCAGCCCGAACACCACGATGTTAAACGTAGAGAACACCACGCTCAGGCTGCTTCCCGTCAGGAAGTTCTGGATGCGCGTATGGTCGTTGATGCGTTGCAGGATGTCGCCCGTCATCTTCGTGTCGAAGTAGCTCATGGGCAGCTTCATCAGCTTGGCCAGAAAGTCCGAAATCAGGGCGATGTTGATGCGCGTACCTAAGTGCAGCAAGATCCAGCCCCGGATGAACTCCACCGCCGCGCTGCTGAAGGTCAGCGTCAGTTGCGCGATGAGCACCAGCCAGATGAAGCCGATGTTCTGGTTGCCCACACCGAAATCCACCACGCTTTGTGTCAGGAAGGGTAACATCAGCTGAATCAGGCTGCCCAGCAACAGCCCCAACAGCAACTGCCCCACCAACTGCTTGTAAGGCCGCAGGTACGAGTACATAAAGGCGAACCCCTTCCGGTTCAACTCCCCCTCGTCGCCGTCGTCCTCCTGTGCAAAGAACTCCGGCGTCGGCTCCAGCAGCAGGGCTATGCCCGTATCTTCCCCGTTCTGCCGCGTACTGAGCCAGCACCGGCAGAACTCCTCCTTGGTATATTTCAGTTTCTCCGCCCCCGGGTCGGCCACCCATACATGCTTGTTGTCTAAGCGATACACCACCACGAAGTGCTGCTGGTTCCAGTGTACGATGCAGGGCAACGGTGCTTCCAGCAACTTCCCGTAATCCACCTGCACGCACATGCTCCGCAGACCAATGCGTTCCGCCGCTTCGCTGATGCCCAGCATGGACACGCCCTCACGGGTGAGGAAGCTCTTTTCGCGCAGTCCTTCCAAAGAATAGCGTTTGCCATACCACGCGGCTATCATCCGCAGGCAGGTCGGCCCGCAGTCCATTTGGTCGTGTTGAGCGTAATGGGGGAATCTTTTCATTATAGAAACTATACTTTAAATAACGAACCGTATGAATATCAATCGTTCTTAGAACTATTTTTCAGTAATTTATCTAATTCATCTTTCAATAAAGCAAGCTCACTGGGACGCGGCAGATTTCTATGAAGAATAGTTCCGTCCGGAGCTATCAAAGCATAGCGAGGTATCTCATAGGCATCCGGGCCATAAATACGTAGCTTAATATCCTCCTCCAATGCCGAAGAAGCCCGTAAATGATATCCGGTAAGTTGATAATGATCAACCAGCTTCTTCCAAGCAGTTTCCTGCTTTTCTTTATCGATTGAAATATAAAGAGGAATCACATTTGGATATTGTTCTAATAGTTGGTACACTTCTTTACTATGACTTAATTCTGCCCTACAAGGCATGCACCAAGTGGCCCACAAATCCACAAATAGATATTTGCCGATATACTCCGGGATATGTGCCAATTCAACCATTGTTTTAGGTTGTCCTCCTATATAGATGATGTCGCCTTCTACACGTTTCCCATCCACATTTTCATCCTCTTTCACTTGACTGTTTAGTATAAATATATATGGACTTTGTGGAAATCGTTCGTTGAAGAAACGTTTTAAGGTCGGTAAGTCTATTTCTTTGGATTTGTATTTTAACTCTGTCATGCAAGCACTTCCCAACAAAGCTGCCTGTATGGGATGAGGAGCTTGCAAATAAACCCCATAAGGACCAAACGCTTTCATGTCATAGCCCAGTGCTTCGATTGGTTGATTGCCATAATAGAAGTATAAGTATTGAGGAATGTAAAGCGTACAGTAATTAAACTTTATCAAGTCATAGTCAGTTATAGGATGTTTCTGATATATACTGTCGGTTATATACATGATGATAGCACTGTCTTTCGCAGCTATTATCCGGTATCTTTGATTTTTCAATAATGTGGTCATTCGTTCCGCAATGTAACCATTCAGTAACATCTCAATATTTTTAGAGAGCTTCTCGTAAAAAATATCCTTTATCGTTTTTTCCTGTTGCAAATGTTGTAATTTTGCCAATTGAGGATTTATGATACTTTCATTTATTATAGGAGTAATTGAGCGGATAGAACGCTGATGATTGATATACTCTTCAAAATAAGCATCTATCGTATTTAAATATTTAAGACGATGTCCTACAGAAGTAAATTCATCATAAAAAAATTGCAGACCTGTAGCGTTATTTCCTTCAAAACGAATTCCTTGTGATGAAACGTAAACTGTTATATCATCGTGTGGAAACAATAACAATTCACAGTCTTGACCATTGGAAAATGCACAATGAATCATTTCCCAATTTTGAAAACCACCGAAAATCATCGTTTCTATTTTTCCGGACTTCAATGACATCTCCATCGAAATAGCTTTGTTATTGTAACCATTATCCATAGTCCTATAAAAGATAACATCCACATCTTTGTCCGAAATGAAAAAGACCCTTGCGTTTTGTGCTGTAACCACAATTGTACAACAACAAAACAAAATTGTTAAAATAAAATATCTCATAATCTAACCGCTATTTATAAAAAAGGGAAAAGGAAGTGAGCGGTATGAAAATTAAGTATCATACGCACACCTCCTTATCAAGCATTTGATGGTTAACTAATTTCGTTACAGCTGTAGCCAACGTCTTTACATTCTGTCTTCATTTTGGCATTAAGAATTTCCAAACTTTCCGCTGAAACCGGAAATGCTAGTTGACCACCACTAGTATGACACATGCATATGAATGTACTAGTTGCACCGCCTTTAACTTGATTCATTTTACTTTTTCCAATTTGAAATTTTGCTAAATCTGTATTCATTATCTGAAAGATTTTTTAGTTATAAAATTATTTACTTTCCGACTTTTTTAAGGCTGAAGTCCGGTAACAGCCACTTGTTTTTGCGCAATTAACAAATATCTTCTATGTACATACATACTTCAAATCTCCTATCTCATAGACTTCCGGCAGATAATGACTTTCTATCAGCACCGAAGGGGTACG
This sequence comes from uncultured Bacteroides sp., assembly GCA_944322355.1. GTDB lineage: Bacteria > Bacteroidota > Bacteroidia > Bacteroidales > Bacteroidaceae > Bacteroides. The sequence continues at coordinate 32,749 of CALUOT010000011.1, forward strand.
GGTCAATTGTTGCCGGGCTGCATAGACTTGCAGACGTTTCCAACGCTCGATGTCCTCTTCATGGGGCATCACTGCATCCGATGGTAATTTACCCGTCTCAAACCAAGCGGTCAATAAGCTGAAAGCCGCTTCCCAACCTGCCGTGCGATAGGTAGCCATCACCGTCTGTGCCACTTGCTGTCCCTTCCGGTCGCGCGGGAAGGTAAGCAACGCCAAGGATACAGGCATCTTGGCTGCCAATTCCGCCACTTGCGGGTGAACCCGGGCACAGTTGCCACACGAGGGGTTGGTCACCACTAGGATGCCATTACCTTCCGTCACGGGGTTGTGCAGGCAGAGCTCCCGGTCCGGTAAGGCTTCCAAGCGGGGTTGCTGCCTAAGCAAGGCTTGAAATGCTTCGGGCTGGAGCAGACCGCCGAAGCGAGCCCGCCGTTGCCGGAGTTCCCGGTCGATCTTCAGACAGCTTCGTACTTGCCACCCCACCAAGCCCCAAAGAGCAGCTGAAAGAGCCAGAGCGAGGAAGGCAGGAAGCGTCGGAACCATCAGACCGCCCGCGACATAGAGCCCATACAATGCCACCGTATTCAACCAAACCACCAAACAAATGACCAGACAAAGCATACATCCTTTCTTGATGATGAATCCTTGATACACTATCGAATAGACCGTAAAGGCCAAGGCACCGATACCCATCCCCAGCGCAAGCGGCAGGAAATCGTGCGGACGAAGCAGGGCAAACGTCCCCATCGTACCGAAATAGAACCCGCTCCACTCACCCAAATCCAGCCCCAACAGGCGGGCGCCCCGCGAACGAAGCACGGTGTTGCAGTCCACCGTCCGGCCGATGTGGCAGAAGCGGTGCAGGAAGCGGTCGTCCACCCACTCCTTGTAGAGCACGGCGGCAGAAGCGAAAAGCCCGACACACAGCATGGCAAGGTAAAAGCGAAGTTCGCTCGCTGCTCCCCACAGCACCAACGCCGTAAGCAAGAGACCTATCCCCAGCAATCGGTGGTTTCGGACGGCTTCGCTCCCATTCCTCAACCCGCACCAGCGGACGTGTCGGGTGTCGGCCGTTGTTTCCCCCACCAGTATGCCGCCCGTCCACTGTTGCAGGAAAGCTTCCCGGCTGACGGTCAACCGTTTGCCTTCAGCGTACACCGTCAGTTGCTTCGCTTCCTTCCGTTCCACCAAGCAGAAGGGTTCTTTCTCGTTGCGGGTCACCGCTATGAAAGGAGCTTCCACTTGGTCGAGGTAGTCCGGCGGCAGTTGATAGGCGGCGTTCCGCACGCCCAGTGCATCCAGTGCGTCGCTCAGTCCCCGCAGGCTGTTGCCCAACGGGTGGTCCAGCAAACGGCGCACCGTGCCCCGGTCTACGCGGACAGCAAGCATCCGCAAGTATCGATAGAGTAAAGAAACCATTTTAATGAAGAATGAAGAATTAAAAATGAAGAATTCTTCTGTTTAATCCTCTATAACTTACAACCGGAACTTCCCTTGCAGCCACAGTCCGCCCGCTATTACATCTATTTGGTACTGCCCCTTGCCGCAGGCATTTAAGTCAATCACCATGCTACCGGCTCCGGCTTGCGAATACACTTCCTCACCCGTAGTTATACGACGAACAGTCACCGTGGCACCTTCCGGCAGTTCGCTTAAGTCCACAGTCACTATCTTATTAGATAAGGTGGCGTAAACGATGGGCTGGAAGAGGGAGAACGCCGAGGGTTCAGCACCTTTAATAAGTATAAAATCTATTGTGTAGTCTTCTTCCTCCGTACCACCTTCTGCATAAGCTACCTGACTACTACCGAAAGCAAACAAGATTGCTAAGATTAAAACGAATTTCTGCATTTTCATAACTGTTATTTTTGGTTGTTTTTCTGCTGCGAAATTCAGGTTTTTATCGACAAGTTCCAAAAGAACAGGTGTAGAATTTAGTGTGGAATTTTTGTATTCTACCCCATTCTACACCTATTCTACACCTATTCTACACCCGGCAAAAAGTGCTCTACACCTGCTTACAGGCTTCTCTAATCATAGCAATGTTGTCTTCCGTATCCGGCAGTCCCATTTTCTGCTTCCGGATAGCTCTGAGTTTTTTGTAAATGGCATCCCGCGTCCTGTTCATGACGCAGGCTATCTCCGGAATGGTCATGCCTGCCAAGCACAGACAAAGTGGAAAGATATCCTTGGGCTTTAGCAAGGGGTAGTTGGCTTGCAGGCGTTCGGTATATCCCGGAATGAGGCCATTGACCTCTTCCAAGAACGCTTTTTGCTCCCTTTCATCGAAAGATTCCAGCGGATTCTTTCCGGGATGCTCATGCTGATACTGTATCATCCGTTCCATCTTGCGGTAAGAAGCAGTCGTCCGGATAGACCGGCTAAAGTGTTCGAAGATTTCTTCCGGGGTTTTCTCCGGTTCGGCATTCCGCTCTTCCGTAGGTATTTCTTCAGCAGGAACATCCACGACTATGCTTTCGGATTCGATGACCGAAGGCAACAACAGCCAGGGAGATACCAAATCCTCCCGTACCTCTTGATAAAGGACTACATATCTCTTTCTCCGCAACCGGATAAAAGCGATGATTCCGCTTGTAACTAATACAATAAAAAGACCTATACACCACTCCAAATAATTTCGGTATCGCTGCAACAGTGTATGGCCTTGCTTGATTTCGAAGTTTTTGCGAGCGACTATAATCTCATCTTTCTGTATATTCCGCTTGGCTTCCTGTTGATATTTGGAGGCCGAATCTTTCAGTTGCAAAGCCAACTCCCAATTCTTTCTTCTTTTAGCAATTTCAGATAACTGCGAGAATGCGACATGTTTAATTTCAGGAGACGAAGAATGCAAACATTGCTTATAATAAAAAGAAGCGGAATCCATTGGGCCAAATTGATAAAAAGTATTAGCCAAGATACATTGTGCCCGGCGTAAGCCCGACGTATCTATCCGGCAAAGCTCGACAGCCCGGCGGGCATAATAAATGGCAGAATCCGGCTGCTGTAAGAGCCGGTATAACAGGCTGAGAGACATGGCTATCGACTTTCTTTTCGACTCAGAACCCTTATGAATAGGGTAGGCTTCCAACAAAAGTCGCTTGGCCCGCGGATAGTATGCCTTCCCCAATTCCATCAGATACATGCTTTGCCGGGTCAAAGCTTCGGCCAACATCGCGGAATCATGAGCCAGGCGGGCCATTTGCTCTGCCAAATGATATAGGGAATCCGCCTCGACCTCCATATCGTTGGTTTGATACAGATAGCCCATATTGCCATAGATGCGCCCCAACAGTTTGGAATCTTCTGCCTTATGAGCATAACGTTCGCTCGTAAGGAAAGCGGTCGTAGCCACATCTTTCCGACCTAAACTGTTGTTAACGATACCTAAGCCATAGTAGGCTCTGGCCAACATGGATTCATTTCCTTGTGCTTGGTAATAGTCCACCAACGCACGAATCACCGAATCATTCGGTTGCTTTTTCCCGTTCCGGCATTCCGCCTCCAAAGTCAGCAAGGCATGTCGCGCTCGGTCAGCCGAATCCAGCTTGTCGGGCGGAATACCGTATAGAATGGTCAAGGCACTGTCCGGACGGATATAGAGCAGGCTGTCCGCCGCTGCCATCAAGCGGGGATAGTCGGGGTGCGTGCAGGCACTCAGCCCGGCAAAGAGTAATAGAAAGAGATAAAGCAGTTTGCGCATGCTCGTTTCTTTATTTGCCTGCAAAGATAAAAAGAGTTTCCGAAACATCGTGCTCCATCCGGCAAAGGAGATAGATATTTACACCCAAAAGGACAAATAGAACGCAGGTAGAAATGAGGTTCCTACCCTAATCCCCGAAGGTTATCTTGCACTGACGTCACGAGAAGTATACATAAAAAGGGGAATAATACCTCATAAGCCGGAGCAGTGGCAAACAGAGAAGAATGATAAAAATAATTTTCAAAAAGGGTGAAGCGATTCATCGTGTTTCTACCCTTCTTTTTTATTTTCTTGCAAACTGCTTTCACGCCTTCACAACGCCTCCAATCCATTAGCATACAGCAAAATACAGTGAAACATGCATCTTTCAACGACTTTCACTGCCTTCACAATCTGCCGCAGGTGTCGCTCACGCTCCACCCACGGTTACCCATTGTGAGACGGTTCCACCGTCTTGGGGTGGTGACTTCCTTCCTGTTTGAACCTTGGAGAGGTTCGCCCATGAGTAGCCGTTGGTAGAGCGCGAGCGATACCTGCGGTGCATTTCGAGACGGCTTCGCCACCCTTATTTTGATCGTAAATTGCTAGACATAACCTCCCCGGTTTACGGGTGCTAAACCAGGGGTTTAGGGTACCTAAACAGGCACTTGGCGCGTCTCAACAGCCTGTTGGCATAGCTCAACAGGCTGTTGACGGATACTAAACAGGTAAGGTAATTTTACCGTTCCATCCAGTCTGTTGCTCCCCCCGTCTACAAGGCATTCCCATTGCAAATAACGAAGTGTGAAAGCTCGGTGAAAGATGAATGTTTCACCGCATTTCGCTGAATATCAAAATGTTGGAAGCTGTGTGAAAGCGTGAAAGCAAATTTAATGAAGAACTAATTTAATGAAGAACTAAAAATGAAGAATTTACCTTGGGAACCCCATTCAATGATGACAGGTAATAAACTCATGAAGAATATACGTTTTCTCTCTTAATGATACAAGGAGTTTCTTTAAATGAAATGCATCGGCACATTAAATGTTATACTGGATAACATCGTATGTTTTCACCCAAAAGATACTTTGTTTTCACGAAAAAAAAATCGGCCTTCGTTGCCACAAAATCGCCGTTCGTTCCGTCTACTACATAGAATGCGCATGAAAAGAGATGCAAAACGGAAACTTTAAAAACAATATAGATATGAAGAAAAGACTGGTATGCTTATGGATTGTGCTGATTGCCCTCATGCAAAGCGTCTGCGCAGGCAACGTACAGCAAGTATTCGACGAATTCAAGAAAGTGAATCATGCGGACTATGTGTCCATCTCGCCCTTTTTGATGAAATTGGGCATGATGTTTGCCGGTACCGGAGACGAAACCGACCAGATAGCCCGAAAGGTGAAATCCCTGAAGGTGCTCGACCTGGAAGATTGTTCCGCCGAAGTGAAGCAACGCTTCTCGCAACGCATCGCCCGGCTGAACGAGGATGGATATGAAACGCTGATGCGCATCAACGACTCGGGCGAGAAAGTCAACATCCTGATTAAGACGAAGAAAGAAACCATACGCGAAATGCTCATCGTGTGCAACGGCCCTGAAGACTATTGCCTGATTCTGCTGAAAGGCAAGTTCAAGGCAAGCGACATCGATGCCTTGGTGGAACAACAAACGGGAAAACAGCACACATGATGGATGCCGAAACTTTCAAACAGCTCTTCCTGCCCCTGCATCCCCGTCTGTACCGGGCTGCACACGCCCTGCTGGGCAATGCCGAAGATGCCGAGGACATGGTGCAGGAAGCCTACCTGAAGCTGTGGCACAAACGTGACGAACTGGACATCCGTACGAATATCGCTGCCTACTGCATAGCCCTGATACGCAACCTATGCTTCGACCTGATGCAGACCAAACGCTACACCGCCGAAGAACCGTTGCCCGAAAGGATGCCCGAAATGCCCGATGCCGACGCAGGACAACGCCTGGAAGAACGCGATGAATGGGCACACGTCAAGCAGCTCATCGCCCGCCTGCCCCGACAGCAACGCCAAGTGCTGTGGCTGCGCGACGTGGAAGAGTGTTCCATGGAGGACATTGAACAAGCCACGGGGCTGAGTGCGGTCAACATCCGAAGCATTTTGTCGAGAACCCGCAAAAAGATACGGGAACAATTCAACCGATTAACAGGAGATTTACAATGAAAACAGAAGACATCAAACGATTATTGGAACATTATTACAACGGAGAAGCCACTCTCGAGGAAGAAAAACGACTGAAAGAATACTTCGGCCAAACGGACATCCCCGCTTCCTTGCAAGCCGATAAAAAGATGTTCCAATTTTTCACCCGACCACAAACCGAACCCCTGCCCAAAGGACTGGAGCAACGTCTGTCGGCCAGCATCGACCGGTGGCAGACCCAAGAGCAACCTCTTGCCGGCAAGCACAAACGACGTACCCTCGTCCCGCTACTGCAACGCACCCTCGGCATAGCCGCTTCCGTGTTGCTGATAGCTGGTGCAAGCCTGTACATCGTTCGGCAAGATCCACAGCCCCAGGACACGTTCGACGACCCCGCTCTGGCATATGCCGAAGCCCAACGTGCCTTCCAACTCTTTGCATCGGCCTTGGACAAAGGCAAAGCCCACTTGGAAAAAGCCGAAAGCACTACGCGGGAAATACAAAATAAACTGGAGAAGTGTCGCATTCGGACCGACAACCCTTAAACTGATTATCAACAAACTTTTAAAAAAACTCAAATATGAAAAGAATATTCATAACCCTGATTGCTGCCCTGCTGGTAGCTGTAGCCTTGCCTGCCCAAGAAGAGGCATGGGAAAAACTGGCCGATCGCGAAGGCGTTACGTCTGTCTACATCTCGAAGAAAATGTTCAGTATGATGAAGAACATCGACACGGGCGATGTGAACCTCAACCACGTGGCCGATAAGATAGACGACATGCAGATAATGACCTGCGAAAACAAGGAGGCTGCAGCCGAACTGCGCAAAGCTACCGAAGCCATTAATCCGAAAAACGGCTACGAAGAACTGATGCGCATCAAAGATGAAGGCGAACGCGTACACATCTACGTGAAAGAAAACAAAAAAAGCAACCGCTATGTGTTGCTTGTAGATGATCCGGAGGATTTTACCCTCATCCTGCTGAACGGTCAACTGACACTGGAAGAATTGCAAGGGATTATTCAATAGTCCCTTGCTTGAAAAGATTATTTCCGAGTCTCGATGATACAATCGGCCGGTGCCTTGATGTTCTCGTCCAGCGTAACAGAGCCTATGGCATCGGCCACAATGTGTCCGGACGTCGGATTCTTGATATTGGTGATGGAGCCGCGTATGTCGGCCTTCAGGGTGGAATACTCGAAGGTGCGGTCGCAAGCGGCATCAAAGGTACAATTCTCCAACACCAAATCGTGTGCATAGCAAAGTGGCTGTTCCCCCGTGATGTGGCAGTTCACCAGACGCAAGTTCTTGGAATGCCAGCCCAAATACTCTCCGTTCAGCTCCGAGTCATAAATCGTCACATTCTCCACCTCCCAGAAAGCATCTTTGGTGGTAATGTGGGCATGGTGTATCTCTACGTTCTTCACATACTGAAAGACATACTTGCTATCGCTCTCCAGTCCGTCTACATAAATGTCGTTGCAGAACATGAAGGGGTAAGTGCCTCCATGCAGCTTGAGGTTCTTGATGCGGATACGGTCGCACTTCCAGAACACTTCGTCCGCATCGTTCATCTCGACGTTCTCGATGTCGATGTCATTCATCTCGCGGAACATTTTAGGGGCATCGATGACCGTATCTTTCATCGTCAGGTGGTCCGAATACCACAACGCCGAACGACCGCCCACGGCAAAATAGCAATTCTGAATGGTAAAGCCATGCACATGCCAGAAGGGATAATTTCCCTCGAAGCGGCAATTAGTGGCCACGATGTTGCTACACTCTTTGATGGCAGATTCGCCTGCCAGGATAGTCACATGGTCTAAATGGAGGTCGTGCGAAGCGAACAAGGGACGTTCGCCACCCAATTCTTTGTCTTTAATCAGTTGCATATTGCTTTTTATTAATTAGTATTCCAACTTATTTTTCCGCTGCAAAAGTACACATTCTTGCGGATACCTCGTGTACCTACATTGCAGACATATATACCCTGATTACAGATTTATCAATATTATAGTCAAAGCCCTGAAAAGAATGCTCAATTGAACAATTCAAAGGTAAACTTACAACCAATTTCCCTATACTCCCAGTTGGCGAATCCAGCAAATACACCAAAGTCGAAGATGTGTGTACCAATGCCATACCCCAACTCGATGTAAGGCTCCAAATGAGGCACCACCAAAGCATTCAGGTAAAGACGTTCGTTCAGCACGTATTGCGTGTACTTGTTCAGGTGACGAAGAAGAAGGAAGGGAGACTCATAAGTGACGTGAGCCCGGAAATACTCGCGGGAAGAGTTATACCAACGGCCATCGAGCAGCTGGAAGACACCACCAATTTCATCATTCCACCCCACCGGAAGGTTCGAACGCGTAAAGTTGGCAAAGTCTACAAAAAATAACTCTTCCTGATTGGTAAATTTTCCCCAACCTACTCGGTAGTAGATGTCGCGCATCAGTCCCACAGGGATATTATGCTGCAAGTCCAACTCTAACCGTTCATACTTGCCCGAACCGGGAAGAATCCCACTGATGCCCCGCTCCCAATCCACCGAAACAGTGGGATACTTTGAATGAAGATTCACCTTGCGGTCTCCATCCATATAATAATATTGTCCGGGCGTCCAACTCAACCGGATGCGAGGAGCGAAACTGCTATACGTATGCCGGAAGCGCTTCAAGATGTCAGGGTCGATATCATCCCCCGGCGAAGTACCCGTATCCGTCGGAGGTTCATCCGAAGGAGTTTGCGGATCGTCCGGGTCGGGTTGTATGATTTCGAAATTCGAACGCTCCACCTCCGTACGCCGGTGGATGGAAAGACCGACATCCAGCGTCAGCCCGTTGGTGATTTCCCACGTGTGGCGAAGGCGGAAATAGAAGTCCTTGAAATAGTCCAGATGAATCTCGTCGAAGTTAAAGATACTATCGGGCATGGACTTCAATTCGTCCAGCATGTCACTACTATAAATACGGTTACCGTTACCTACCTCTAAGTGAATGGCTGCACGTTTCCGGGGCCAATAATCGAAATCGGCATTTACCGACCAATAGAATTCCTTTCGCGTGAAGTTATATCCGATGCGGGGTGCTACATACAATAAGCGGTCTCCGGGGAAAAGCCGATTGTAACGAAAATCCTGACGATAGGAGATACCATTCGAATGGCTATAACTCAATGCCAAGGGGTTGATAATGGGTGAACAGCGCACACTTCCCACCTTGGCGAGATTCACCGTATAACGGCTAATCAAGGCATCGCCCACACTTCCCCAAAACTCCAGGCGTTTCTTCTTGACCGTCTTTATGGTTTGGCTATTCTGCGCAGTATCCCGACGCAAGAAATAATCGCTATACAAACTATCTTCGTGAGGAGTGAGGGGAAGAAGTCTCAGTTGGTCGAAATACTCCATATCCCGATTGAAAGCATTGGTGTCGGTACGTAAGGTAAAAGAGTCCGAAAGGTCGTATTTGCTCTTTCCCGTAGGATAAGGGTTCTTGGACGAATCATGCTGGACGATGTCCTTATAGCGAAGTACCGCCGTATAACTTCCGTCGACAATGTTCCCTACCATCTTGAACGTGACCTCGAAATCGGAGTGCAGCGGAAGGAATTCATCGGGATCGCCCACCTCACCCATCTTCACATGATTGCTGAAGCGCAAGATTTCCGACCGCCCTGAATACCGAATCTCCCGAATGCTCCACACATTGTTACTGATTACCATGTAGCCCCCAATCAACTGAAAGCTTTTGCTCTTGGGGATGAAACGTATCCGATAGCGCAGGTCGTGTGAAGGACCATAAATGGAGTCGACCACATACGTGTAATATTTCCAAGCATTGGGAGCCACGGGGGAAAGCAACTTGTCGTACAAGATGGTGGGCGAATAGACATTGATGTGAAAATAAGAAGGTAACTGACCATCCAAGTCCCAAAACTCATTGGCAGTACCTACCGTGGCTTTTACCTTCTGGTCATAGATATTGGGAGCTGTAAAACTCAACTCGTTGTACGTCTCCATCAGATACTCGTTCACCCCCTTCTGGAGGCGAAACATAGTGGGAATGAAACGCATCAGTTTGTTTTGTTTACGTACATTCACCCGCCCTTTAATGTAAAGATCGGCTTTATAGCTATCTACAATTTTCTCGTACAATGGGGCGAAGAAGATGACCTTGTCCATAATAGAATCGGCCGAAATAACCCTTCCCCTGTACACGTAGGGCACATAGTCGGCCCGCGCGTAAGGTAAGTTCAGAAACGTCAGCACGCATATACATCCTATGATCAACCAACGCATCACCACATTTCCCGATCTTCGCTATACATAGAGGCAAATATAGGAAGAAGTCCTGAAAAAATACACAGGATTTTGAAGAAATTATACTTTTTACAAGTTAATGAATAGATATACGCACACACATTCAGCGTTTGAAAGGGCTTCCTCCATACAGTGCTGCTATCAGATCCTGACGTCCCATGCAACGAAGTTCGTTCATGATGTGGCGCCGTTCTTCGGGTTTATACCAGAAAAAGAATTGACGTTGAGCCAATTTCTCACGCGAAGTACGCGCACTGAACAAAGGTTCGAGCGTATAGGGATGATAACCCGTATACCAGGCTTCGGTGCTCAGAGTCATGGGCGTAGGTGTGAAGTCCTGCACCTGCTCCAAATGGAAATCCAGCCGCTTGGTAATAACAGCCAGTTCTGCCATATCTTCCTCCCGACATCCGGGGTGGCTGGAAATGAAGTAAGGGATGAGCTGTTGGCGTAATCCTTCCTCGCGGTTGATGCGGTCGAACACGCGCTTGAATTGCTCGAACAGGACAAAGGAGGGTTTGCGCATGACAGACAATACACGTTCGCTGGTATGTTCGGGAGCCACTTTCAGCCTACCGCTCACATGGCGGGTAATGAGCTCGCGGGTATATTCGCAGGTACTTTGATTCACCTTCGGTTCCCGGCTTTCGTGCAACAACAGGTCATAGCGCACTCCGCTTCCAATGAAGGACTTCTTAATGCCGGGCAGGGCATCTACCGACCGATAGATGTCAAGCAAAGGACGATGATCCGTGTTCAGGTTGGGACAGATGCGGGGATGAATGCACGAAGGACGCTTGCATTGGCGGCATAACTCCTGACGGACCCCCTGCATGCGATACATGTTGGCACTAGGACCTCCCAAGTCGCTCAGGTATCCTTTGAAATCAGCCATCTCGCTAATAGCTTTCACCTCGCGCAAGATGCTTTCCTTCGAGCGGCTCACAATGAACTTCCCCTGATGGGCCGAAATGGTGCAAAAGGCACATCCTCCGAAGCATCCCCGATGAATGTTGACCGAATGCTTAATCATGTCGTAGGCTGGAATACGTTTTCCTTTGTACTTCGGATGGGGTAAGCGCGTATAAGGCAGGTCGAACGAATGGTCAAGTTCCTCGCTCGTCATAGGCGGATAGGGAGGATTCACCACCACCGTCTGCTCCCCTACCCGCTGGAGGATACGCGAGGCCTCATATTTGTTGCTTTCCTCCTCGATGTGCCGGAAGTTAGCAGCCTGCTTCTTCTTGTCTTTCAGGCAAGTTTCATAGGAATGCAACACCACGTCACTTTCCTGTGGAGTGATATTTTCACGCGTCAGGTAGGCTATCTGGGGCACATCTTTCCACTCTTGGCCTTGTCCGAACCGACGAGCCAACTCAACGATAGGTTTTTCGCCCATACCATAAATCAACAAGTCGGCTCCGCTATCGCACAAAATGCTGGGACGCACCCGGTCTTGCCAATAATCATAGTGCGTCAGGCGGCGCATACTGGCCTCAATACCTCCCAAAAGGACAGGCACATCGGGAAAGAAAGTCTTCAGCATTTGGGTATAGACAATGGAAGGATACTCCGGACGCATGTCGGGACGGGCGTCGGGCGTATAGGCGTCATCGCTTCGAAGGCGTTTGTTGGCCGTATATTTGTTAACCATGGAATCCATACACCCAGCTGAGACGCCGAAAAAGAGCCGCGGACGCCCCAACTTCTTGAAGTCGCGCCCATCGTCCCTCCAGTTGGGCTGTGGCACCAGAGCTACCCGTAAACCCTCGGCTTCCAATATACGGCCTATCACAGCCGCGCCAAACGAGGGATGATCCACATAGGCATCGCCACTGAAGAGGATGACATCCAGCTCCTCCCATCCGCGAAGCTCCACTTCTTTCTTGGTCGTAGGCAACCAGTCGGTCAGTCGATATTCTTTCATGGGGGCAAAGATACGACTTATTTGGTAAACTGCACACTCATCCGCTCTCCCTCATAGATTTCTCGAAAGCCGATACCCTGCTCCACCAGAAACTCTTTCAGGTCGTTGAAGGCCTCCGGATTGTTCATCACAATCTCCAACCCTTCTCCCGGTCGAGTTTCCATGAAAGCCCGGATGGCCGGTATCAAAGGACTGTAGGGCAAGGTCACGCACGTGTCCACTGTCCTCATCACCCTTCCTCCTCTGTTTCTTCCTCCTGATGGGCGGGAAGCCACTCCAAGTACAAGCGGATAAGCCTTTGCAGACCGAAAGCCTTCATGTGGTTGTGATAGACAACGTCGATGCAGAGGTCGAGCAAGTCTTTGCTATCTTCCACCTGCGCGGCGATGAGCGAACGGATATTGAGTTTCAGCTTGTCGAGCACCGTCTCGTCCACGATGCCATTGCTATCGATGAGATGCTGGAAAAGGCCATATTTGCGGATGGTGGCCAGATTTTCGTCCGAGACCTCGATGCTTCGCGTGCCACTCGGATTAGCTTGTAACGTATACATCATGATACTATTTATCGTTTTTAAAAGTAGTTTGATTCATTACCGACAAAGATAAACTTTTCATCACACAGTACGCACGCTCCCCGGCATATTTTACGTTTTTTAAATCTCCGAATTCCTCCTAAACTCGCCTTGGCGAAGTATTCTTTCCCCCATCGTTTTGTTTGGCGAATAGGAAAAATGTCGTACCTTTGTAGAAAAGAGGCATGTACACCTTATTGAAATCCTATAAACTTAAATTAAAGTAATTACTAAAAATGAAACAAGCAAACCTTTTAGCTATGTCAGCCGTAATGACACTGGCCTCATGCGGACAAACTCCGCAAGAAGCCGCATCGGCCGGAGCGGGCAAAGTGATAAGCAAGTCGGACATCCGCATCGAAAACGGACGTATGACGCCCGAAGCCCTCTGGGCCATGGGACGCATCGGAAGCGTGACTCCTTCACCCGATGGGAAACGGATAGCCTACACTGTGAGCTATTATAGCGTGCCCCAAAACAAAAGCAACACGGAAATCTTTGTCATGAATGCCGACGGAAGCGCTAACACGCCCATCACGCATAGTACGTGGCAAGAAAACCAACCCACCTGGATCAAGGGAGGCACGAAGCTGGCCTTCCTATGCAACGAGGGGGGAAGCATGCAGGTATGGGAAATGAATCCTGACGGCACCGAACGTAAACAACTGACGAATTACGAGGGAGGCATCGAAGGATTTGCTTTCAGCCCCGATGAGAAAAAACTCCTTTTCATCGCTCAGGTAAAAACGGTGAAGAGCACCAAGGACAAATATCCCGACTTGGACAAGGCCAGCGGAGTCATCGTCAGCGACCTGATGTATAAACATTGGGACGAGTGGACCACTACAGCTCCCCACCCCTTTGTGGCCGACTTCGACGGAACAAGCATCAGCCACGTGAAAGACATTTTGGAAGGCGAACCGTATGAAAGCCCTATGAAGCCTTTTGGAGGCATCGAACAACTGGCCTGGAGCCCAGACGGGAAAGAAATAGCTTACACCTGTCGCAAAAAGACTGGATTGGACTATGCCATCTCTACCAACTCGGACATTTTTATATACAATATGATATCTCAGGAAACCCGAAACATCTGCGAAGAGAATAAGGGTTATGACACCAACCCACAATTCTCACCCGACGGCAAGTACATCGCCTGGCAAAGCATGGAGCACGACGGATATGAAAGTGACTTGAACCGTCTGTTCATCATGAATCTCGAAACGGGAGAGAAAAGTTTCCTCAGCAAAGCGTTTCCTTCCAATGTAGACGGCTTCATCTGGAGCAATGACTCAAAGAGCATCTACTTCACAGGCGTATGGCATGGCACCTCACAAATCTATCACATCGACCTGACAGAGAATGGACAGATAGGCCAAATGACCCGAGGTTTGTACGATTATGGTTCCATCGCCCTCTGTGGAGACCGACTCATCGCCACACGCCATAGCATGAGCCAAGCCGATGAAATCTATGCCATTGAGGAACTGGATAGCAAACCCATCCCCGTATGTGCTTTCCTTACTAATCCTCACCAGACATACAGCAGTACGAATAACGTAGAAGAAGTCTTTCCCATCAAGCAACTGACCACCGAAAACCAATCCATCTATGCCCAGATAGAAACAGGGCGTGTGGAAGGACGGTGGATAAAAACAACCGACGGAAAAGACATGCTGACGTGGATTATCTATCCACCCCAATTCAACCCGAAGAAGAAGTACCCCACCCTGCTCTATTGCGAAGGAGGCCCACAAAGTCCTTTGAGTCAATTCTGGAGCTATCGCTGGAACTTCCAGATGATGGCGGCAAATGACTATATCGTGGTGGCACCCTGCCGAAGAGGTATGCCGGGATTTGGCATGGAGTGGAACGAAGCCATCAGCGGAGATTACGGAGGCCAGTGCATGAAAGACCTACTCACAGCCATTGACGAAGTGAGCAAAGAGCCGTTTGTGGACAGAGACCATTTAGGATGTGTGGGAGCCAGCTTCGGAGGCTTCACGGTATATTGGATGGCAGGACATCACGACAAACGTTTCAAAGCTTTCATCGCGCACGATGGCATCTTCAACATGGAAATGCAATACCTAGAAACAGAGGAAAAATGGTTTGCCAACTGGGATATGGGTGGCGCCTACTGGGAGAAGAACAACCCAACAGTTCAACGCACCTTTGCCAATTCGCCACATCGATTCGTGGACCAATGGGATACGCCTATCCTCTGCATTCATGGTGAAAAGGATTACCGCATCCTGGCCAATCAGGCCATGGCGGCATTCGACGCAGCCAAGCTTCGTGGCATACCGGCCGAACTCCTCATCTTCCCCGATGAAAACCACTGGGTGCTCCAACCTCAAAATGGCATCTTATGGCAACGCACCTTCTTCGAGTGGTTGGATCGCTGGTTGAAGTAAAAAGGAAAAATATACTCCAAGCCTCCCCTCGATGGGAAAGGCTTGGAGTACAAAAAGAGATTTAAGCCAATATTCCTACTTCAGGAAACGCACAATCGGTAAATCCGAAGCACAAGCCGAAGATAATGGCACTCACTACCCACAATATCAGTAAAGTCCACTTAAGCCCGGTGGACATGGGCATCCACTTCAACATATTGCGGAAGACGGCATACAACAAACTAACCAAAGGAATAGCCACTAACAGGATACCGGCAATACACATCACAATAGCTGCCAAAGGCGAATCGGGTAACATGAGATGCAGATCGGGGAAAAGTGAATACAAAGCAGCTCCGCCTCCTACTGCTACCGAAATAGCAGCAAACAACAACGCCAAAAGGGAAATACCTACCACAAACAGTACCGGACCGAACAGGATTATCAATATCACCAACCCGATTTTAAGTATCCACCCAGCTAACGTGGCCAAAGCATCCCCAATCTGTTGCAAGAGGGTGCGAGGCTTCTCGGAACGCACATAATCATTTACACCGTTGGCCATTCTCTCAAAACCTCCGGTCACAGTCTTCCCGATGTTCTCCACCGTCACCGCCTCACCATGCATACTCAGTTTCTCTGCGGCTGTACGAGCTTCGGGGATAATGAGCCAGCAGATGATGTAAACCGGTATCAGTGTCCCGTATCCAAATATCAGAATGACAAAGAGCAACAAACGAACCAATGTCGTGTCCCAACCCAGATAAGCAGCCAATCCGCTACACACGCCACCTAACATCTTATCATCCGGATTGCGGAACAAACGACGCTTTACCTTCACCCGTTCCTCTTCACGACTCCATGCACCGGGACCATAACCGGTTCCCCCGTTCCTTTCCCATTGTGAATCATTCCGGTCATCCATCTCTTCAGGCTTTCCGATGCGGGCTATCACTTCCTCCACATCAGCCAAGGTAATGACTTGTTGCCCTTCTACCATCTTCTGTGTGAAGAGTTCGGAAATGCGTCGTTCAATGTCGTCCACTATTTCATCCGCTCCCTCAGTCTTTCCGAAGTGTTGCTTCAAGTTCATCAAATAACTATCCAACAGGCGATAAGCATCGTCATCGATGTGAAATACTGTCCCGCCCAAATTTACAGTTAATGTCTTTTTCATTGTTTCCTAATTTTTAATTCGTTCATACTTGTTCGGAAGAGCTTCTCTCAACGATGAGTGATGTGGTTCACCGTATCGTTCAGTTCCTGCCAGGCTTGCTCCAGTTCCTGTAGGAAGCCTTCCCCTTTCGGAGTGAGGCGATAATACTTGCGCGGAGGCCCTTGGGTCGACTCCACCCATTCGTAACTCAGCAAGTCATCGTTCTTCAAGCGTGTGAGCAACGGATATAGCGTGCCTTCCACCACAATCAGTCGTGCTTCTTTCAGCTTCAGGATAATGTCCGAAGCATAAGCCGGCTCCTGGTGCAATAGCAGCATGATGCAATATTCCAGCATCCCTTTGCGCATCTGCGATTTCACATTGTCTACATTCATACCCATATTCTTTAAATGATTGATTCTCTTTATTTCTTTGTATGGCACAAATATAGGTTTTATTTTAGTACCTTGTATAACATACTACTACATATTAACTTGAATTAACTGATAAAGGAACATACTCTCCTGCCGATATGAAGATACAAAAAAGAAGTGGAGGACAGAATTACTCCATCCCCCACTTCTTATTCCTACTGTATGAGCATCAACGTATAATGGTCACCGTACCTGCCTTCACTTTCTTCTCTTTGAAGGGAGTCCCCTCGGGCTCGTAGCCTAAAGCGGCACAACCATAGACTTGGTGGTTGGCCGGTATGCCCAAGCGGGTGAGAAGCGCACGCACTTCGGGGTCATTACAAGTCTGTCCCAACTGATTAATCCAGCAGGAGCCGATACCTAATGAGCGGGCAGCCAGGAAAATGTTTTCCAATGCACAAGCACAATCCATGCCTGCCCACCATTGGGTCGGTTCGTTGGACACGATGACCAATGTGGGAGCATGGTAGTAACAACAATAAGTGGCACTGTGTCCCCGTTCCTGCAAACGCGGGTCGCTGCTCTTGGCAAAAGCCCCCTTTATCGCTTCGTTCAGTTCGTTCAGCAACTCCGCATTCTGAATGGCCGTGAAATGCCACGTCTCCAGATGCATTCCGTTAGGAGCATACGTAGCTGCTTTCAATATCTCATCCAAATCTTCAGCCGACACCTGACGGTCAGTATAAGCACGCACGCTATGGCGCGCCTCCATGTTCTTTAATACTTCATTCATCATATCATCTATATTTATTGACTCCAAAGGTACTACAAAAAAGTGAGAAAGGCAAATTGGATTGAATATACGTTTTTTTCTTTAAATGATACAGTGAGTTTCTTTAAATGTAATGCAACGGTTCATTAAATGTAATGCAATGGCTCATTAAATGTAAATACAGCCTGGTCACATCGTATGTTTTGGATTGAAAAAACGTATGTTTTCCCTGCACAAACCGCCGGTTTAGGAAGGGGAAACTGCCGGTTTGTTAGGGCTAAAGTGGGGGTAGAAAAAATAAAAATATCCCTTCCTATTTTCGAATCATATATAGAAAATGTATATTTGTCTCAAATAAGAACTTCAATTTGCCGAACTTATGAATTTACAATTAAACAGCTTTGAGCTACAAATAGACGAAGACATACTGAAAAAAGGACTCAGCTATTTCAAACACGGATACGTTACGGACGTGGAAGACCTGGGAAATGGTGATTACGAAGCTACCGTGGAAGGTACGGAAGACTATACGGTCCGTCTGCATATAGAAGGAAACGAAGTAACGGAATACGAATGCGACTGCCCATACAACTGGGGACCGGTGTGCAAACATGTGGCTGCCGTTTTGTTTTATATGCAGAAGGACATGCCGGGCATGGAAGCACTGGTTTCTCCAACTAAGCGTACCCCCAAAGAGCCATCAGAATCCAGTCAGATGGAAACATTGCTGAAACAACTTCCACACGATAAACTAAAAGACTTCCTGCGTGAAGCTTGCAAGGATGATAAAAGACTTCGGAAACTCTTCATCGCCAAGCATATTTCTTACCTCTATCCGGAGTCGAAAGAACTTTATACCCAGCAAGTGGAAAAGTTAATGGATACTTACTCGGACCGTTATGGATTTGTGGACTACCGTGAGTCCAACCAATTGGGGAACGAAGCTTTCCGCTTGGCCGACGAAGCATTGAAGTGCCTGGAAAACGGACAAGAACAGCAAGCCTTATATATGGCGGAGGCTGTGGTGGAGGAAATGGCCAAGGTGATTGACCATGCCGACGACAGTAACGGAACTATAGGTGGAAGTATCAGCCACGCTTTTGAAGTACTGACCGCATTGGCAGAGTCTGTCTCTGATGACTCTTTACATGACGAATTGTTCTCATGGCTGCTTCAGCACTTTGAAAAAGAGACGATGAAGGGCTGGGATTGGTATTTCGACTTAATGGATATAGCCATTACCATGGTACATACACCGGAGGAAAAAGAACGCGTTTTGTCCCTTTTGAAACGGATAAAGCCCTCTGGCGAATCATGGGACTGGAATTATCGCCAAGCACAGGATTTAATGTTGAAACTGATTCGCAAGACAGAAGACGAAAATGCCGCCATCCGTTTCATGGAAACCCATCTGACGAATTCCGACTTCCGGAAGGAACTGATAGAAATAGCCATGCATCAGAAAAATTACCTGAAAGCAGAACATTTGGCTCAAGAAGGCATAGAAAATGACAAAGATAAAGCACCCGGATTGGCGGAAGAATGGCGCGGCTATCTGCTGGACATTTATCAAGCGACCGGAAACCGGGAACAGACCATCCAGCTTGCCCGACATTTCCTGATGCATAGTGGGCGTCAACATCCCCGGAAGTATTATTACGACCTGCTCAAAACGCTTATTCCGAAAGAACAATGGCAAGTATACGCACAGGATCTTGTAAAAGAGATGAGTAAAGACACCCGGTTCGGAAATCATTATACAGCCGTTTCAGAGTTCTACATTTGGGAGGAACAATGGGACAAACTTCTCGAACTGCTTCGTCAATATCCCGACTTTTACCGCATTGAAGAAGCAGAAAAGTATCTTGGAAGTGAGCATGCGGAAGAGCTTGCCACCCTATATCGGAATCTGATAATCCCTTACCTAAAGAATAATGTAGGACGAGGATATTATCAGACTGCCTGCAAGTATATCCGACGCATGATAAAATTAGGTGCACGCCCGATGGCCACGCAATTGGTGGAACAGCTACGGACTACGTACCGCAACCGGAGAGCGTTGCTGGAGGAACTGAACCGCATATAATCACGGGAATAATGAATCTGCAACAGCAAAAATAATAGCATCCACGGATATACATTCCGGAAGAAGGTGCTACCTTTGCAGCAAGCTGAATGAAATGGGAAATTGGAGCGAACAACAAAGGGCAAAGGAAGAAGCGAAAGAGAATGACAAAGCAAGCAAAGAGGCTTTGGGTAAATACTTCTATGATTTGGCTAAAGTGACATTTACGGCCATGGTTGTAGGTAGTACTGTAGCATGGATTTCTGATTCTGAAAAAGATTATTATTGGAAATTATTCTCATAGGGATTATAGCAACCATTACGCTTACTTACATCGGGTATAAAATCATCAAAAGATAAAGTTATGGAAGGATTTCTTTTTATTTTAGGAGGTATTGGTGCTGTGGCTCTCGTATTTGCTGTATGGCTCAATACAAAGCCTGGCAAGAAATGGTTAGCCAACCTCTAAAACCGAAACCCCACAGCATCATAAGAGGGTGTGCATATGTCCATAGAATGAACACCCTCTTTGTTTATATGTGGCATTATTATTGCGGCGCCTGCCAGAAATAATCGTCATCATTGACGGAGAAGTTTCGGGCACGTCGTTGACTGCTGTCGCATCCCGTGGGCTGGAGGAAGATGTAATTCAGTTGATGGCCCGTCGTTTCGGTGTTGAAGCCGTAGTGAGTCCAGCTTTCAATGTAGTACAGGTTCTTGGCCATGTATTCGTACAGGTAGTCTTCCGTGGTGGTCTGTTTCTGATTGTTCCAGTTGGCTTCCTCATTGACCTGCACAGGGAGGCCGGCGCGTAACCTTTCGCGCACTTCCCGCACGCTCAGCAGACGGCCTTGCTCATCGGTCACCCAAGCATTGTTCGTGGGGTCTATCCACAACCACTTGTCCAACGTCCGGGAATAAACCGCGTTGATGACGTGGCAGTCGCTGATATAAGTCCGGGGCATACAGGTAATGACTCTCGATGGGATGCCCATGGCCAGGTAGCATTCGTTCAGCACCGTAGCCAGTCCGCGGCAATTCAGTCCCCGGCTTCCGTCCTTGCAGGCCTCGGCGTAGTTGATGGAATTGGCTCCACCGGCAGGATTTCCGTTTTGTCCGTCATGCCGTATTTTATTATGGATATAAGTAAGAAGGCATTGGATGGTATCTATCTCGTTGCTTGCCTGTCGGGCCACACTGTCCAGCCGGAAGTATTGCCTCACCCGCACCAGGTCGGGGTCGGTGGCCGGGGCATACCCGATACAAGGCAGGCTGTCCGTGGAAGCCAAGCGGGTGTAGGCCGGCGCTTTCTGAAGCATGCCGAGGTAGTCCGTCCTCTCCTTCAGTTTCGCCAAAGGCTCTTCCAACTCCTTGGCGTCCAGAATGCCAGTCAAATCCGCATCATTCATTACCTGCCTGTAGCTCACTTCCAGCTTGCCGTCCGCCAATGCCTCGACCAGACTGCTGACGGCTTCCTGCTTCTTTCCTTGCAGGGCTTGGAAACAGGCCTGATTATAGTAACTGCTGTACTTAAAATAACTGTATCCTTCGGACAAATGGGCTTTCCGGGCTTCATAGAGGTCTATCATTTGTTGGCAGATACGCTCGCACTCCGAGTAATCCTTCTGCTCTTTGTATTTGTTCAACTGCTCATATAGCGAATCGGTGGTTGCCAGGAACTTTTGTTCCTGTGCGGTTTGGGCATATCCGCCTCTTGCCCCAAGGAGGCCCAACAACAAGATGGGGAGGATTTTCAGTAGTTTCATAAATATTTTATGGATCAAGTAAGTATTGCTTTCAGAACTTCCCGATCCACTCGTCCAGCGACTCACCTTCGGCAAAGGTACTTTCTTCGGCCTGCTGCAAGCGCTTCTTGATGCGCGACTTCTGCTGGGAGACGGAGGAAGGGGCTACAGCCATCAGGATGGCTATCTGCGACACAGTGAAGCGCAGCTTGATGAGGATGCAGTAGCGGATGTAGACTTCCGTCAACTGGGGGAAGCGTTCGTGCAGGCGGGTGGTGAAGCCGTTGTACACGCGGTCGGTCACCGCTTTCAGCTTGTCCCAC